>CAJVYE010000001.1 GCA_913009285.1 uncultured Nitrospirota bacterium
TAAAATATATAAGAATATATGAATAGGAGGTGGTATAATAAATGAGTTCATGTAATTGTAAATGGTGCGCCCAGGACAATATATGTTTGAATCCTGATGGATGTGAAGATCTGGAAAAGAAAACAAAATCAAAACGAATTTAAGATCATGAAAATTAAATTAATTACCGCAGAGACGCAGAGAGTAATATTTTTTACTCAGCGCCTCTGCTGTCAAAATAGTTCACCGAATGCGATAAGGGACTGGTCAGAGATAACTTGGCATTTTTCGCGCTCAGATTTAGGTCAGGTTTGACCGTGACGATTGAGCGATCTCGGAGGCGTAGCCTTTGACTACGTTGACGAGATCACGATTGAGGAACGATCAAAGATGGCCTGAAGATGAGATGCGAAAATGCCAAGTTATTTCTGACCCGTCCCTAAAAATTACGGGATATTTATACTATGTCTTTTAAGGATATTATTGGACAGGACAGGGCTTGGACGATCCTTCAGAATGCTATAAAGAATGGGAGTGTAGCTCATGCATATCTATTCTTTGGTCCAGAGGGGGTTGGAAAGAGATTTACGGCAATAACCTTTGCAAAGGCACTGAATTGTCTAAAGGAAAAAGGGGATTCCTGTGATGAATGTGATTCATGTAGAAAGATAGAAGGGGCCAATCATCCTGATGTAGTAGTGATAAGTCCTGAGGGAAATCATATCAAGATAGAGCAGATGAGGAAGCTTCAGAGAATAGTAAGTTTTAAGGCCTATGAAGGGCGAAGGAAAGTAGTAATACTTGATGGAGTTGATGTGATGACAGATGAGGCTGCGAACTCATTCTTAAAGACATTGGAGGAACCCCCGGATGAAACAGTACTGATACTGATGTGTATCAATATTCATACCCTCCTTCCAACCATTATATCTCGCTGTCAGGGTATAAGGTTTAATCTACTTCCAGTGGAATCGATCAGGGATATACTGATAAAAAAAAGAGGGGTTAGAATTGAGGAGGCAAGGCTGGCTGCTTCTCTCTGCAAAGGAAGACTGGGTAAGGCAATAGATATTGATATTAAGACTACACTTAATAATAGGGAAGAGGTATTTACTATACTTTCAGATCCCCTTCCCGAGGGGGTTAGCTCAATTTTTTCTAAGGCAGAGATATGGGCAAAGGATAAGGATAGTGATAAGGTCGATGACTTGTTAGATCACCTGTCAAACCTATGCAGGGATATAGCAATATTAAAATGTTCTGGAAATCAGGATCTTATCACTAATATAGATATGATTGATGGGTTAAGATCACTCTCAGAGAGGTTATCATTCCATGAGGTTCAGAGTATGTTCCAGACGGTTCAGAATACCCGTCGTTCTTTGAAGAGGAATGCAAATCTTCATCTCTCCCTTGAGGTTATGATGATGAGGCTAAGTGATGAGATGGGATATTTATAATCTGCTCAAAATTCCTCTAAATTTTGAGCACTTACGGGGGTCAGAATGGATGATCTTGATAAACAGGAAAAGATATTTGTGGTGGGAGTCAAGTTTAAGAATAGCGGTAAGGTATATAATTTCAGGGCAGATAATATCAGGTTAAAGGTAGGGGATAATTGTATTGTTAAGACTGAATTTGGAGAGGATTTTGGAACAGTAGCTGTTGCACGTATGATAGTTGACAAGAAGAGGGTGAGAAGACCCTTGAGGCATGTGATTCGTAAGGTTACCCCTGATGATTTGAAGCAGGGAGAGAAGAACAGGGCAATGGAAAAGGAGGCGCTCAAGATATGTGTTGATAAAGCTGCAGAGAGGGGACTGGCTATGAACGTGACAAGGGTGGATTTCAGCTTTGATGGACGAAAGGCCACCTTTTATTTCACTGCTGAGGGAAGAATTGATTTCAGAGAGCTAGTCAAGGATCTTGCTCAGCATTTCAAGACAAAGATAGAATTAAAGCAGATTGGAGTACGTGATGAGGCGAGAATGATAGATGGATGCGGTCCTTGTGGCAGGAAGCTATGCTGCACATTATTCTTAAAGGAATTCGAACCAGTGTCTATCAGGATGGCAAAGGATCAGGATCTCTCCCTTAACCCTGTAAAGATATCCGGTGTATGTGGTCGACTTATGTGCTGTCTTGTATATGAACATGCAATTTACAAGGAGATCAGAAAAAGGATGCCTAAGTGTGGAAAAAAGGTGACGACTTCTGAAGGTGTTGGTAGGATAATACAGAATAATATACTTCAGGAAACTGTCAAGATAGAGTTAGAGGATGGGAGAAGGATAGAAATGAAAGTGAGTGAACTTAATAAAAAGAGATGAAATCTTCATGCCGACAAAGGCACAAAGGGGTATGAAAAACTAATCCCCCCTAACCCCCCTTTATTAAAGTGGGGGAAGCAAATTCCCCCCCTTTTTCAAAGGGGGGTTAGGGGGGATTTTCAGAGGAATAATGAATCAAGAAAGATCAGAGCCACTAAAAAGATTTTATATAACCACCCCTATATATTATGTCAATGATGTTCCACATATCGGACATGCCTATACAACGATAGCAGCCGATGTCCTTGCACGATACAAGCGTCTGTGTGGATACCAGGTATTTTTTCTTACAGGGAGTGACGAACATGGTCAAAAGGTAGAACGGACTGCAAAGGAAGGTGGTGAGACACCTAAGGAGCTGGCTGATAGGGTAGTTGAGAGGTTTAAGGGGCTGTGGAAGAGACTCAATATATCGAATGATGGCTTCATCCGAACCACTGATACCAGACATAAGGAGGGTGTAAGAAAATTTTTCAAAACTGTATATGATAAGGGGGATATATATCTTGGAGAGTATGAGGACTGGTACTGTACCCCCTGTGAGACATTCTGGACTAAGACGCAACTTAGAGATGGGAAATGCCCGGATTGTGGTCGTCCAACAGAGAAATTGAAGGAGAAGAGTTACTTCTTCAGGATGTCTAAATATCAGGAGAGACTTCTGGAGCATATAAAGAATAATCCTGATTTCATTCAGCCCCCATCACGGAGGAACGAGGTAATCAGCTTTATCAAGGGGGGGCTCAGGGATCTCAGCGTGAGTAGGACCACATTTGATTGGGGAATCCGTCTTCCTATAGATCCAGATCATGTAATTTATGTCTGGTTCGATGCCCTGATAAATTATATAACAGGCATTGGATATGGAGATGATGAAGAGTGTTTTAAAAGATTCTGGCCCGCTGATATCCATATTATTGGAAAGGATATACTCAGGTTTCATGCTGTCTATTGGCCCACCTTTCTTATGTCAGCAGACTTACCACTCCCTAAGAAGGTCTTTGGGCATGGTTGGTGGACCGTGGACGGAAAGAAGATGTCAAAGTCCCTCCAGAACGTGGTTGAGCCGAACATATTAATAGACGAGTATGGCACAGATGCCCTGAGATACTTTCTTCTCAGAGAGATACCATTCGGCATTGATGGTGATTTTTCCCACAAGGCAATGATAGGGAGGATAAATAGCGATCTTGCCAATGATATAGGGAACCTCCTCAGCAGATCAGTTACTATGGTCAAGAAATATTTTAACGGTATAGTCCCTACCCCCTCTGAAAAAGGTGATTTTGATGAGGATTTAATAAAAATGTCAATAAGGGTCATCACTGAGATAGACCCGCTTATTGACAAGCTTGCCTTCAATAAGGTATTGATCAGTATATGGGATATTGTAAGGGGAGCCAATAAATATATAGACGATACTGCCCCCTGGACATATGCAAAAAAGGAGGATGGAAGGAAAAGATTATCGACCATCATATATAACATTCTGGAATCACTCCGTATAGTCACCCTTCTCATTTATCCCTTTATGCCAGAGACAGCAGAGGAGTTATGGAGACAGTTAGGAATAGAAGAGGAATTATCTAGTCATAATATTAATAAAGTAAAGGAATGGGGCAAACTCAAACCAGGAACACAGATTCGGCCAGGAAGACACTTGTTTCCCAGGATTGACGAAGAGAGGATAAATAAGATCATGGATACGGTTATAGATAAGGAGACCAAAAAAGAAGAGGCTCCATCCCTTATATCCATAGAGGAGTTTGCAAAGCTCGATATGAGGGTTGGAGAGATAAGAGAGGCAGACAAGGTTGAAGGATCAAAAAAGCTCCTTAAACTCAGGGTGGATATCGGGACAGAGGAGAGGATTGTTGTAGCAGGTATAGCGGCTGATTACAAACCTGAAGGACTTATAGGGAAGAAGGTCATTGTAGTGGTTAATCTCAAGCCTGCCAAGCTGATGGGAATAGAGTCTCAAGGCATGGTTTTAGCTGCTAATGGAGAAAAGGGGATAATCCTTGCAGAGTTTAGTGACGATGTAGGGAGAGGGACCAAGGTGAAGTGAACTTTACAACTCGATTATGCTTATAGATTCACATGCACATTTAGATATGCCTGAGTTTGATAATGACAGGGATGAGGTGATTAAGAGGGCCAGGAAGGCTGGTATAGGCTATATCATAAACATTGGCTCCACCCTTGAGGCCAGTCGTAAAGGAGTGGAGATTGCCCGGCAATATGACCCTGTTTATGCCACTGTCGGGATTCATCCCCACGATGCAACAAGTGCCAATAGTAAGGTCTATGATGAACTGAAGGGTCTCCTTGATAATGAGAAGATCATTGCTGTGGGAGAGATAGGTCTAGATTATTACAGAGATTATTCCCCGGGAGAGGTTCAACAGAAGGTTTTCAGGGATCAGGTAGGGATCGCAAGGGATCTAAATAAACCGATAATAGTCCATACCAGGGATGCAGAAGATGATACCTTAAGGATATTAAAGGAGGAGAAGGGATCAGGTTTAAGAGGAATATTCCACTGCTTTTCTGGCGATGAAAGAATGGCCAGGGAGTGTATTGACCTTGGATTTTATATCTCATTTGCAGGCCCTGTTACATATCCTAATGCCACCAGACTGCGGGAGGTGGTAAAGGCTGTACCCATAGAGAGACTCCTGATCGAGACAGACTGCCCATATCTTTCTCCTCATCCAATGCGTGGCAAGAGAAATGAACCGGCGAATGTCAGATATGTAGCAGAAAAGATAGGGGAATTGAAGAGATTGAGTCTGGAGGATATCGCCAGGGTAACATCCCTGAATATATTCATGCTCTTTGGTTTTGGTAATATAGAAAAGGAGGGGAAGATTGCTTACAAGATCAGGAATTCCCTCTATCTCAATATCACCAATAAATGTACAAATGAGTGCATATTCTGCGTAAGGTTCTATTCAGATTATGTTCAAGGCCACAACCTGAGGCTGGATCATGAACCCACCATCGAAGAGCTAATAACATCTATAGGTGATCACACAGAATATGATGAGGTGGTATTCTGCGGGTATGGTGAGCCGACCCTGCGACTGGATGTGATCAAAGAGGTTGCAAGAAGGATAAAGGAGAAAGGGGGAAAGGTCAGGCTCAATACAAACGGACATGGGAATCTGATACATAGAAAGAATATTCTCCCGGAATTGCAAGGTATTATAGATTCCGTCTCTGTTAGTCTGAATACAGATAGTAGTGATAAATATAATAGGATATGCCGTCCAAGATTTAAAAATGGGGCATACGAGGCAGTCAAGGAATTCATCCTAGAATCAAAAAAGTATATCCCTGATGTAACCATTACAATTATCAATTCCCCTGATCTGACAGATGCAAAAGAGTGTCAAAGGATAGCTATGGAGGAGTTAGGGGTAAAATTTAGGGAGAGGAATTATAATGTGGTTGGGTGAACCTTCCTATTACCTCTGAAAGATTGAAAGAATGATAAAAAGGAGATATATAAGAAACCAACCTGAAATAATGTGAGGAAAGGTATTGATACATATATCTCATTTACAAAGGCAAAGTAGATATTAAAGGTAAAATATATACCTAAAGAGAGTTCTATAAAAGGAAGAAAGTTCCTCTCTCCTCTATATTTCTTGTCCTTCCATACACCCTTTTTCTTTTCTTTTGTATCTATATTATACTTAGGAGTACGTTTAAACGGCGTCTCTTTGTTAAACAGCGCTTCTAAGACTGCCTTTGAGTTATTTATAGATAGTCCTATACCTAACGACATAAGAATAGGTATATATAAGAGCCTTTTTATCCAATTTTTATGTATTTCCCGTTGTGAACAGACATAGAATAGGGAAACAGCAGCAGTAGCAACAAAGAGAAATGGAAGGTCAGTAATAAGCATCTCAAACCATCCCATATTAAATCGCGCTACCATTACAGGATACATCAGAAGAGACAGTACCACCATAAGTAAATATGATATATTATTTGTCAAGTGAAAACACGCTTCAATCTTTACCTTTAATGGCAAGTCACTTTTAATTATACGGGGCAGTAACTTTTTAGCTGTCTGTATAGATCCCTTTGCCCACCTATGTTGTTGCGACTTGAAGGCATTCATTTCAACAGGAAGTTCAGAAGGCGATACCTCCTCTGTTAAGAAGACAAATTTCCATCCAGCAAGTTGAGCACGATAACTTATATCAAGATCCTCGGTCAGGGTATCATTTTGCCAGCCACCTGCTGATTCCAGACAAGTCCTGCGCCAGATGCCTGCTGTTCCATTAAAATTGAAAAACCTTCCTGATCTATTCCGGGCAGTATGCTCTATCATGAAGTGTCCATCCAGAAGTATTGACTGGATCTGTGTCAGTAGTGAATATCCCCTATTAAGATAACCCCATCTAACCTGAACCATTCCTACCCCTTTACCAGAAAAATGATGGATAGTATTTTTCAGTATATCAGGTGTAGGTACAAAATCTGCGTCAAAGATAAGGATGAATTCACCTTTGGCAGTCTTTAACCCTTCTGACAGTGCACCTGCTTTGTATCCCTTCCGTACGGATCTACGAATATACGTTATATCCCATCCCTTATCTTTGAATTCCTTAACACATCTCTTTGCTATGTTAGCTGTCTCATCTGTGGAGTCATCAAGGACCTGGATATCGATCAACTCTTTAGGATAGTCTATGTTGCAAACAGCATTGATTAATCTCTCTACAACATACATTTCATTATATAAAGGGAGTTGGGCGGTTACCCTTGGTAGTGGGTCCATAATTCCTTCTGCCTTCGGAGTATGTGATTTATATTTATAAAACAGATAAACCATATAATATCTATGCAGACCATAGATAAAGAGAATTATCAGTACTACAAAATATATAATAAGAAATGAAATCTGTAATATCATTATGATTCACCTTACGTCATTTGTTAAAATGTTAAAAATACGATATATCCAAAATTAAAAATTGTATACTAATAATTAGCTCTTGTCCAGAGAATTATTTTTTTATTTTCTGGACAAAAACTCCACTGTTCTCCTTGCACCGTAAAGTTTTGTATCTGAAGCAGTTATCATAGACTCAAGACGGGCTAAATCCTCTGAGGTATCAACATCATACCATTGTGGAAGAGTAGCCACCTTCAGGTTCAATCTTTTTGCCCGATCAACAGTTTCTTTAAAGACCATCTCTGTGCTCCATGTAATTCCCTTAAATAGTTCCTTATGCAACTTCTTGAGCCCTATCAAGTAATAACCACCATCTGTACTAGGTCCCAATACAAGATCATTTTGATCATTGCTCATGAGAGAGAATGACTGTTTGATGTAATCTAAAGGCATGGTAGGATGGTCACTGCCAACTATTGATACAGACTCATTCCCGATGCTAAAGGCATACGCAAAGGCATTTATGAGCCGTTCTCCCAGATCATCCCCGGATTGAGGTGTTAGCATAAAATCTTTAGGTATAATTACCCTTAACCCTTCTTGCCATTCTGGAGGGAAGAAAGAGACTATCACCAGAGTTCTATCAAGTCTTACATATTGATCAAATGAATCCAGCAAAAAACAACGATATAACTCTGCAGCCATCTCATAAGTCAGTGGAGGACAAAGCCGTGTTTTTACATTTCCCGGCACAGGTTCCTTAGCCATGACCACTAGTGCCTGTTTCACTCAATTCCTCCTCTTCTTCTTCCTCCTTCAGATCATCAAGCTCCTTGAATATATTATTATAGCTATTAAGGTATATAGTGTATATATAATCTACCTTTCCATTTTTAACATATCTTTGTTTTTTCTGCTTGTTTTCCTTTCCAATAAAAAGGGTATGGACAGAACCATCCTCAAGGGTCACTGTAACCTTGGCTTTTGGTTTGTCAAGTCCATATTCCTTTAAATCCTTTTCCTCAGGGAAATCAGTCGTGGTTAATGAAGATAATATGCTGATGATCCTTTCTACTGTATCACCTTTAGCAGGAGTAGACTCAGGTTTTGTTATATTCCATTTATATCTCATATCTTCCCCCATCTCTCCCCTGCTTAATACTATCTTTGAGTCCGGGGATTCTAATAGTATAGAGACTACTTCTTCCTCTTTGAAATCGAAGATATTCCTCTTTCTCCAACCCTTACTATCCCCTTTATAAAAGATAGACCCCAAATAGCCACTAACCGATACAACCTCATTTGATCCTTCCTTCCTTATATAGGTGCTTCCGGTCCCACCACTGACCTTTCCGACAAAAAAGTGAGCTATTTTTTTTTCTTCATTACCATATATCTTTATCTCTATTCCGTTCTCCTTATCTACCTGAAATTTAGCCCTCTTTTCAGGATTATTCGAGACCACATCATCTTTCTTCATATTTTTCACCTTGTATATCATGACGTCTATATACTGCTTATTCGCCGGAAGATCCTTAAGTGATAATATTATCCAATTGCCATCCCTCTTCTCAAGAACAGCATTTTCAGCCCCCTTTGTGATCTCTATGCGTGAGACATCTTCACTGTTAATCCCTGTAAAGAGTGAATCCTCCGGCCCTCCCTTTTTTTTGGGTTCTTTAAAAGGGTTCTCTACTATTAGGACAATTATTCCTAATAGTAAAAATGTCAGGAATAAAATAATGGTATTTTTAAACCTTAGCATTACTCACCTGAATACTGAAATCTCTCTTTTCCCTTTTCCTTAGATAGAATCTGATAAGCCCAAAGCATATCAATACCGCTGACATACCGAATATATCGACGAACTTTATGTATGCCTTTTTATGTTCAGAGATCTCCTTTAGAGGTCTGTCTGTAACTCTCCGGGAGCGGATTCCTATTAGTTCATCACCAATTGTAAGCCAGTCAATGGAATTCATAAAAAATGTAAAATTACCACTCGACTGCCTCAGAAACTCGTCGGCTATAAAACTTGAATTCCCTATTACCAGTATATGTGTATCCTTACTCTCATTAATCCTTTCTTCCGTTTCAGGGCTAATGATTTTATCTTTATCTTTGTTGTTATCATCACTCTTAGGTGCTGGTATATCTTTTCCTGCATAAAAGCTCTTGAATTTTCCAGAAAGGATTGCAGCAAGGGTATAACTTTTCATCTTTTCCGGTACAACATTGAATTTCTGACGGGGGTTAAGGTCGAAGTATCCCTTCTGTATCCATGAGCGATCACTCGATTTGACGAGTTCTGTTACCTTGAGATCACCTGTCTTTTCTTTCAGTATCTTTACAGAGGCTGTCCACGGAAAGACAATTGCCCCTAGCCTATTTACAATCGGATGATCATTTAAAAGTCCTTGTTTGGATATCTTGGGCCAGAAAGGATAAGGGAGGCTGAATCGCATAAAACCGCTATAAAAGGTAGCCATTTCACTACTTGAGTCGAGAACAAGATCCTTGTTTATCTTTATACCATAATGGGCAAGCATATCATCCATATTGTGATGCAGCAAGCTCGCAGCCAATCTATCTGTTTCCCGTTTAACAGAATCTATAAGGATAGCTAATCTTCCACCTTTCATGAGGAATTGGTCTATCTCATACTTTTCTCTCTCCTTCATATCTCTCGGACTTACAAGTACAAGTGTATCTATGTCATCTCCTATCTCCTTTCCACCGCTGATATCGACCTTTGTGACCTTATATCTCTTTTCTAATTCGGTGGTTATACTACTATAATTATTTTCTATCTCATTTGTACCATAGAAAAAACCGATTGTCTCCACTTCCTCGCTTGTTACCTTCTTTATAGCAGATGTGAGATCGTATTCAAGATTGACTGTACTCTGGACTAGAGGGATAACCTCTTTCTTGTCTTCATAGAGAACCGCTATCCCCATGTAGGCATTCCTTACCTGGGCTCTATCCTTTTCTATTACATTTAACTGTATCTGCGGTATTCCCATCATCTGCACCTTTTTTTCCAATTGAGGATTTTCTGATGGATCGATATAATCAATCATAAGATTACTTCCTGCATAAGCCTTGTATTCTGACAGGATATCCTTTATTTGTTTTTCCAGATTTGCAAGGTGGGATGGTAATCCTTTTGAAAAATATACCTTGATATTCACTATATCATCCAGTTCTCCCACTATTTTTTTCGTTGCCGTGTCAATGGTGAACTCCTTACCGTCTGTCAGATCCCATCGTATAAAATGTCTACTAGATAGGAAATTGATTGTAGCAAGTATAGCTATTACAATTATGACCATAAATATAGAATTTGTCTTATAGTTAAGTCTTTTGATTGCCATTTGTTACCACCTTCTACCTTCTAGGGTACGTGTATTAAGAAAGATGAAGAATAGGATTACAGAGAGATAATAGATTATATCCCTTGAATCGATTACACCTCTACCAATACCTGAGAAATGGGAACCTAAACCAAGATAGCTGCATATTGGAACAAGCCAGTCTGGTAGGGAGAAAAGGACAAACTGTTCTCCTATTATTAACAGGCCGAATGATATGGCTACAGCAATAATAAATGCGATAATCTGGTTCTCTGTAAGACTTGACACAAAGAGTCCTATAGCAAGAAAGGCCCCACCCATCAGCAAGGCGCCGATGTATCCTCCTATTATCGGTCCCTTATCCGGGCCACCTAAGTAAAGGATAGTTATAGGAAGAGGAAGTGAGAGGAGTATCGTAACGGCAAGAAAGGTGTAGCTTGCAAGGAATTTCCCAAGGATGACCTCATGATCCTTAACCGGGAGTGTCATCAAGATTTCCAGGGTCCCGAGCTTCTTCTCTTCTGCCCATAGCCTCATTGTTATGGCCGGCACAAAAAAGAGAAATATCCATGGGAGAATAGCAAAAAAACCCCTCATCTCTGCCTGGTTTACGATAAAGAAACTCCGGAAAAATAACCATCCTGTAAGAGCCAGAAAGAACGTAATAAAGATATAGGCTATGGTAGAATTAAAATAACCCTTAAATTCCCTTTTAAAGATAGCAATGATATTTTGCATACTGATTCTATCTCTCCCCTATGGTCAATTGTAAAAATATATCCTCAAGACTTGCCCTTTCTTTTCTCAATTCTGTAAGGACCCATTTATTATCTACTGCCATATGAAATAGTGCCTCACTTAGATTAGTATCCCCGTCACTCTCTATAACATATTTCAATAGTTCGCCCCCATTCTCTTCAATGATTCTAAATGAGGCTATTCCAGACATAGACTGTAACTTTGTCTCTATTGACTCTTTTTGTCCCTTTAAATTTATATATATCTTCTCTTTTCTTGTAGCCGTGTTAGAGAGTTCTTCAGGGGTGCCAGAAGCAACTATCTTCCCTTCATTGATTATCAGAACCCTCCCGCATGTGGCTGAGACCTCAGAAAGTATATGACTGGAGAGAATAACCGTCTTTTCTCTTCCGATTTCTTTTATCAATTCACGGATCTCTATAATCTGATTGGGATCAAGACCGGCTGTAGGCTCATCAAGTATAAGGATATCAGGATTGTGTATAAGTGCCTGGGCAAGACAGAGCCTCTGGCGGTACCCCTTAGACAGTTCGTATATATCTCTTTTCAGTACATTATTGAGTCCGCAGAGATCCGCTATTTTTTTAATCCTCATCCATCTTTCACCTGCCGGGATATCTCGAATCTCGGCTATAAAATTGAGATAATCAAGGACACCCATATCCAGATAAAGAGGGGCATTCTCCGGAAGATAACCTATCCTCTTTCTGATCTCCAATGGCTCTTTAAAGACATCAAACCCTGCGACAACAACAGTGCCTTCATCAGGCGCTAAAAAGGATGTCAATATACGCATGGTAGTAGTCTTTCCCGCACCATTTGGGCCAAGAAAACCGACTATCTCTCCCTTCCTTATACCAAAGGAGATCCCATCCACTGCTACATTATTTCCATATCTTTTTGTGAGATTACTTACCCTTATCATGTTTCACCGCAATCATTAAATTAAAACCACAAAGACACAAAGGACACAAAGAGAATTGAATTCTTTGTGCTCTTTGTGCCTTTCTGCCCCGTCCCTTTGTGGTTTTTTATTTGCCTTGTCACAGTCATACTACTAAATCAATTTTAAAATTATAGTGTAATAATTCTACCATGTCAAGAATTTTTGATGTTCTGCAGGTTTTTGTTCAGACACTATATATAGAAAATCCGAGATGTTCAATAGCTAACGCTTACAAGAAACAGCCCCTGAGGAGGAGCAGTTGGCCCCGCATTTCTTCTGTCCCTCGATGCCAGTATATCCATTATCTCATCAGGACTAATCTTACCCTTACCAACCCTGACTATCGTTCCTATGATATTTCTTACCATATGCTTTAAAAAACCGTTTCCCTCTAAATAGAAAACAATTCGATCCTCTTCATTATATATATCCAATCTACTTAATGTACGGACAGAGTCCTTTGCCTCACAGGATGCTGCTCTAAACGAGGAGAAGTCATGCATTCCTTTTAGGATGGCTGCTCCCTTTCTCATAAGTGTTATATCAAGAGGATAAGGGATATACCAGGAGTATCTGTAATAGAAGGAAGAAGGATATGGTCGATTAAGAATGATATATTTGTATATCTTAGACTTGGCTGAATATCTTGCGTGAAAATCATCCGATACAGTGGAAAGCTCTTTTATAACAATATCTTTTGGAAGCATCGAATTTAAAGCCTTTAAAAAAGAAAGGTCATCAATGCTGGCAGAGGTCTTAAGGTTTGCAACCTGTCCATATGCATGTACACCTGCATCTGTCCTGCCAGATGCAATTATCCCTATCTTTTCACTTGAAATCTTTAAGATGGAATTCTCTATTACCTCTTGAATAGTATTACCATTAGGCTGCCTTTGCCATCCATGATAATTTGTTCCATCATATTCTATTAAAATCATAATGTTCTTCATAGAACTTAGCTCACTTGTTTCGCTAACTTCAGAATCCAGAATCCAGTAGCCAGAATTCAGAATTCAGAATATATCAATCAGATCCCGAAAGAAAGCATTATAGTTGATGACGAAAAAACTTCTGACTCCTGGATTCTGGATTCTGGATTCTCATCTCGGAAACTTGATTAAAATATTTTTTTATTTTCAATAAGTTGTCTGATTTCCGAGACGTTAAGCTAATTTAAATATGATTACATAAAAGCTGAGATACTGCAATCAGAAAATTTTTCTTGACAAGGAAGACAAAAAAAAGATAAAATTGTTCAAGAATTTTAAAAAGACATTTGGATAAATTTGGATAAAGTTTTATTTTTCAAATGATTCTATTGAGAAGGACTATATTATGCAGCTTTTGGTTTCCTTAAATCTCTTTTTAGATTATAATCTGTAACCATGACTATTATTATGTCTTGCTGTATTTTTCAAATGAGAGAGAGAAGACAGCTTATGAAGTTGAAGAGATAGTGTTGCATAGCCCAAAGATGAAAGGAAAGGAGGGATTAAAATGGAAAGAGATATAAATCTTAAAATAATCTACAATATTGTTGGCATTCTTGTATGGACAGTATTCCTGATGTTTATTTTTGAGGTTACTGGGCTGTTTTCTAAAGAGGCGGTGAAAGAAACCGTTTTTCCTGTTTTTAACAACAACGCCTTTGGTATCTGTATTGTAAGTTACTTTGTCCTGGTGGGGCTTATGATGTTGTTTAAGAATAGGAGACAATAAAAATTTTCATATTTTTCTTTTAAGCTTTTTGTTTTTGAAAGGAGGGTAAAGATTTGTTGAGAAAAGGTTTGAGTATGGCTTTGATTGTTATAGTAGCAATATGTTTGTGGGGTACAAAGATTAAAGCTAAGGAAAAGGTAAAAATAGTTTATGGCACTGCAGGTATTACAGTAATTGAAAAGAAAGTGGGGGGTGGAGAAATAGATTTTGAGGGAAAAGGATCCCCAGGGCCTGTCACCTTTAGTCATAAGTTTCACGTGGTAACACAGTTTAGAAAATGTACTGACTGTCATATGAAGATATTCAAGATGAAGAAAGGCTCGCGTAAAATGAACATGCAAGATATGTATGCAGGAAAATCTTGTGGTACGTGTCACAATGGCAAAGTAGCTTTTAAAGTAATGACTTCATGTGAAAGGTGTCACAAAACGTAAATATAAAATAACATATGATTGATATGTCTGGCAGGGAGAGATATCTTTTAAAGATCCCTGCCTTTCATCTTTGTGTGAGTATCGAATTTTTTCTCATGTTTTTAATCTACAACTTTAGAGGGAGTAACATAGAATCTTTACAGAGGGATCGTTTAGTCTTTTCTTTGCTGCAAAATGAAGAAAAAGTTAAAATAACTGGAGTTTCCCCAAAATTTTCTGAGTTTCCATATATTCAAGAAACTACATGATTAATACCTTTCCACTTGAAAAATATAGAAACGTCATATTTTTCATATGCCTACACTAATATCGGTATATTTTTTAGGGAAAAGTCATTAAAATAAGCCTTGACAATTTTTTTTCATTTTGTTATTATTTATTGCATTACATTATTGAGATATTGATCTATTCCTACATTCGAATAGTCATACAAATTAAATAACATATGATGATAAAGATTATGAAGAGTAAAGAGTGCTACCCGCCAAATACAGATATTAAACTTGATTTCACGAGAATACCCATGCTTTTTAAGTCGTCTGAGAAAAGATTTCTTCCTTTAAGATTGATAGAATTGCTGATAAGGAGATATTTCCCTGCATATAAGGACTCATTCAAAAAGCCCTTGACAGAGATATCTATACTATATAGAATTATTCATTTAGGTACTGACTTTTTAGGAGGAGAAAAATGTTAGGAATATTTGATACCCGAAAGGAGAAGATACCCGATTTTGAGATCCCGTATCCCAAGATAAATAAGAAGGGTGAAAGCAATATTAAAGGTCTCTATATTATAGGTGATCTTGGTGGAAAACCTGTCATAAAACTAGCCGCCAAGCATGGGGTAGAATTGATGGAGCATCTATCTACCCTGCCTGATATCAGCAGCGGAAGCAAAGATATATACGATATTGTCATAGTGGGAGCAGGTCCAGCGGGCCTTTCTGCTGCGCTCGAGGCAGAGAAGAAGAAGATCAATTATCTTATTCTTGAAAAGGAGAGAGTTGCAAATACCATATATGATTATCCCCGAAAAAAGGATGTAGCTGCTGAGCCAGAGAATGTTGAGAAGAAGGGTGATTTATGGATTCAGCCGGCGAAACGAGAAGAATTCCTTGAGAAATGGGATTCTCTTCTAAAAAAGAAAGGGATAAACAAAAAGATCAAAGAGAATGAAGAGGTTAAGGATATACAAAAGAGTGGGGATATTTTTGAGGTTACTACATCAGCTAAAACATATCGTGCTAAAAGAGTGATATTTTCAATTGGTAAGAGGGGTACCCCAAGAAAACTTGGTGCTAAAGGGGAAGACCGATCTAAGGTACACTATAAATTAGACGACGATCCGGAAAAGATCAAAGGTAAGAATATCTTTATTGTAGGTTCAGGGGATATGGCAGTAGAGACAGCCCTTGCTCTATGCAAAAATAATAAGGTCAGCATCTCCTGTCTGGAACGTGATATCGTTCGTTGTAAAGAGGAAAATTATAAGGCCATTATGGAAGGCGCGAAATGTGGCGATATTACTATGTATAAAAACGCCGAACTCAAAGAGATCACGGAAGATGAGGTTGTTCTTATATACAATAATGAAGAGCGTAAGTTGGCGAATGATTATATGTTTATAATGATTGGGGCTGTTCTACCAGCTGGTCTCTTCAAAAAGATGGGGCTAAAGATGGAAGGACAGTGGGACCTAAAGCGTTACCTCCTGTTGGCTCTATCATGTATTGGTGTCTATTCTATATACGCCTTTAAGTGTCATTACTGGCCATTCACTTACAATGGGCCGCTCTTCAAAGATTTGGATGCAAATTTGCCATGGCCATTCATATCTAGATCGGCCATATATACGATGTTATACACCTCAGCCATTGTTGGGTTTGGTACATATGCTATTATGACCAAGTACAAGACTTCTCTTCATCAAACCATTCGATTTTGCTCTTTCTTCTTTTTTCAGATAGTTATGTTTTTTATATTACCATTCTATATCCTCAATCAGACCTTTTATGAAAGTCATGGGCAAAATTTTTTATATTATCCTGGACTCTCGTGGGGGCTTGTCTATGCATGGCCTCTTCAGAGCTATCCCTTCATGGAACTAGGTGTAGCGGCAATGAAAGGTTTAAACGTTTGGAGTCATCAGCCCTTACCTCCTGAAGCAGTTGCCGCCACAGTGAAACCGTTTATATATTGTGTTATCCTGGCATTTGTGTTTATCCCTGTATTTGTCTATTTTTTGGGGAAGAGATACTGTTCGTGGATATGTAGCTGTGGAGGACTTGGAGAAACATTAGGCGATGCATTCCGTAAATATGCGCCAAAAGGGTGGCGGGCTAAGAAACATGAAGATGCTGGAACCTGGATATTGATAGCCAATGTGGTGGTATTTGGCTATGTAATTTTAACGGGAGTAGATATAGCTACCCGTGGTTGGTATACTGATATAGTTGATGTGTGGCTGGCAGGTATAATCCCTGTTGCAATAACCTTCTTTTATAGCGGGAAGGTCTGGTGCAGGATGTGGTGTCCTCTTGCGGCCTATATGGGGATTGTTGGTAAGGCTATAAGCCGTTTTCGCCTTGCAGATCGGGGGAAGGCTTGGGTCCTTCTGAAGCCAGATGACCTTTCCGGGGCGTTCACATGCATTGGCATGATTAAACATATCAAGGGATTTTATGCACCTCCCGTTCTG
This sequence comes from uncultured Nitrospirota bacterium, assembly GCA_913009285.1. Taxonomy (GTDB): domain Bacteria; phylum Nitrospinota; class Nitrospinia; order SZUA-224; family SZUA-224; genus SZUA-224. The sequence goes on from CAJVYE010000001.1 coordinate 17,139, forward strand.
GTTTCTTACATCGTAGGCTACAAGCTTTTTCTTTCCGTCAGGGAGCATGGTTACCGCCACATTCTGAGCAGTGTAAAAGTATTTGATCTGTTTATCCTCAAAAGCCACAGCGTCTGTCTTGTCAAAGAGGCTGGGTTCAAGGGCAATGGAGTAGTTATTATCCAGATCGATAAGGAACGCGTCATCATGAATGACGATTACTTTTTCACTCTTCTTCAGTGTTCCTGCATGATCGTGGCTGTTTGTAATGGATGATTTGCCGGACCCGGAAAGCCCGAAAACAGCCACGGGAGGATTGCTGCCGATTGTCTTGATTCCCCCATGGGACGCAACCATGTTGTGACGCACACCACATGTCCATGCAAGAGTAAGGGTACCCTTTTTTCTTTCGCCAAAGT
>CAJVYE010000002.1 GCA_913009285.1 uncultured Nitrospirota bacterium
ATACATTGGTGTTTTTTTTAATGGTCCGGCGACCACCGAGATCTACACTCTTTCCCTACACGACGCTCTTCCGATCTGGACAAAGATTACCTTTTTGCCTGATAAGGAGATATTTGAGGAGATAGTATATAGCTTTGATATATTATCCAAGAGGTTGAGAGAGCTAGCCTTTTTAAATAAAGGATTAAAGATAACCATTAATGATGAGAGGGATGATAAGAGTCATGAGTTTTTTTACTCTGGCGGTATAATATCATTCATAAAACACCTCAACGAGAAAAAGACATCAATTCATAAAAAGCCTATCTATATTGAAAAAACAATAGGTGATGTCTCGCTGGAATTGGCAATACAGTATAATGATGGATATAAAGAGAATATGTTCTCTTTTGTAAATAATATAAATACACATGAAGGGGGTACACATCTAACTGGCTTTAGAGCAGCGCTTACAAGGACAATAAATAGCTATATCGTATCAAGAGAGCTTCTAAAGGATAACAGTATAAGTATAACAGGGGATGATGTAAGGGAGGGTTTAACTGCTGTATTAAGTATAAAACACCCGAGCCCACAGTTTGAGGGGCAGACAAAGACAAAGCTGGGGAATAATGAAGTCAAAGGGATTGTAGAGCAGGCTGTAAATGAAAAGTTAGCAGAGTTCTTTGAAGAAAACCCATCTGTTGCTAAGAGTATAGCTCAGAAGGCGATTACCTCGGCCCAGGCAAGGAATGCAGCAAAAAGGGCAAGAGAGCTTGTAAGGAGAAAAGGGGTACTTGAATTTGACTCCCTACCAGGAAAGCTGGCAGACTGTTCTGAAAAGGATCCATCTGTATCTGAAATTTTTGTGGTAGAAGGCGATTCAGCAGGGGGTTCTGCAAAACAGGGAAGGGATAGAAAGAATCAGGCAATATTACCCTTAAGGGGTAAGATACTTAATGTAGAGAAGGCGCGTTATGATAAGATGCTGAATAGCGAAGAGATCAAGGTATTGATAACCGCACTTGGAGCAGGAATAGGCAGGGATGATTTCAATATAGATAAGATAAGATACCATAAGGTCATAATAATGACCGATGCAGATGTTGATGGTGCCCATATAAGGACATTGCTTTTGACATTCTTCTATAGACAGATGCAAGAGGTGATCGAAAAGGGTTATCTCTATATAGCCCAACCTCCTCTCTACAGGATAAAGAAGGGTAAGATAGAGAGATATCTAAGGGATGAAAAGGAGATGAATGATTTCTTGATGGAGATGGGGGTGGACAAAAGGATTGTAGAGATAGGTAAAACAGGGAAAAGACATGAAGGTAATAGATTAACCTCCTTACTCAAAAGATTTATAGAACATAATCACCTATTTGAAAAGGTAGAGAGGAAGGGACAACCAAGGGAGCTTATTACAATCCTATTGAATAAAAAAGTGAACAAAAGAGATTTCTTTTTAGAAAAAGATGAATTATTAAATGTCATAAATGAACTTTATGAGGATAAGCTCAAGGTGGAATTAGTACCAGATGAGGAGCATGGAGGTTTTGCCCTGAAGTGGCAAATAAAGGATAATGGAGCTAATGGTATACTTGGTTGGGATTTCATCTCTTCATCAGCTTTTCAGAAGCTATATTCCATTAATAAGGATATAAAAGAGATTGATAAGCCACCCTATTTTGTTTTTGAAGGGACAAATAATAACAAGATTAAGGTAGAGAGCAAGGAAGATCTGGTCAAATATATACTCTCTACAGGTAGACAGGGGGTAGGTATACAGAGATATAAAGGGCTGGGTGAGATGAATCCGGATCAATTATGGGAGACAACCATGGATCCGGAAAAAAGAATATTGATACGGGTCAAGATAGAAGATGCAGTCGAGGCAGATGAGATATTTACTACATTAATGGGGGATCATGTTGAACCGAGACGCGAATTTATCCAGACTCATGCCCTGGAGGTGAGAAATTTAGATATATAAGCAGAGCCCTTTATAATTACCTACTTACGAAGATATCATATTCCTGATATGTTGACAATCTAAACTAAACCTTGATTTCATCAATATTTTTTTTACTGCAAAGATACTAAATAACTCAAAAAAGAAGGTTCTTTATCTTTTTCAGTCTTTGCGGATTTAGAACTGAACGGTAGCCGCAGGCTTTAGCCTGTGTATCTGAAGGAAAGAGCTAATGATAAATCCAAAAGAGAAAATGCTCCATGTAAATATAGAAGATGAATTAAAGAGTGCCTACATAGATTATGCCATGAGTGTAATCATTGGTAGGGCACTACCAGATGTGAGGGATGGATTAAAACCAGTACATCGCAGGGTACTGTATGCGATGTCCGATTTGAATAATGACTGGAACAAACCCTACAAAAAGTCCGCAAGGATAGTAGGTGATGTGATAGGAAAATACCACCCTCATGGTGATGCAGCGGTCTATGATACCATTGTAAGGATGGCCCAGGACTTCTCTCTACGATATCCACTGGTAGATGGTCAGGGCAATTTTGGTTCTATTGACGGCGATCCCCCGGCAGCGATGAGATACACAGAGATCAGGATGGCAGAGCTGTCACAGGAGATGCTGGCAGATATAGAAAAGGAGACTGTTGATTTCGGTCCTAATTATGATGAATCCCTCAATGAACCATTTATCCTTCCGGCAAAGTTCCCAAACCTCCTGGTGAACGGCTCTTCTGGTATAGCTGTTGGTATGTCTACCAATATCCCTCCTCACAATCTGAACGAGGTTATAGATGGGATTACAAAGATGATAGATAATCCTGATATAACCATAGAGGAGCTTATGGAATCGATCCATGGACCAGACTTTCCAACAGCAGGATTCATCTACGGGAGAGAGGGTATAAATTCTGCCTATAAAAATGGGCGTGGCTTGATCCGGGTAAGGGGCAGGGTCGTTATTGAGCGTGATGAAAGGAAGGATAGGGAGAGTATAATCATAACAGAGATTCCTTACCAGGTAAACAAATCGAGATTAATAGAGAAAATTGCAGAACTGGTAAGAGGAAAAAAGATAGAGGGGATCTCTGAGATAAGGGATGAATCTAACAGGGAGGGGATAAGGGTTTTTATAGGACTAAAGAGAGGTGAGGTGCCCGAGGTTATTATTAACAAGCTGTATAAACAGACGCAGCTTCAGGAGACCTATGGTGTTATTATGCTCGCCATTGTAAATAATCAACCGAGGATACTCGATCTTAAGAGTATACTCATGAATTTTATCCAATATCGACGTGTAATAGTCACCCGGAGGACAGAGTATGAGCTAAGGAAGGCAAAGGATAGGAGACATCTTTTAGAAGGTCTGGAGATCGCCCTGAACAATATCGACAGGATAATTCAGTTAATCAAAGAGTCAAAGACAACCGAAAAGGCATCAGTTGGCCTAATCCAAGAATTCAAGCTTGACAAGATACAGGCCAAGGCAATTCTCGAGATGAGACTCCAGAGACTAACAGGAATGGAGAGACAGAAGATATTGGATGAGCTTAAGAAGCTGAAGGATAGTATCAAGGAGTTAGAGGCTATTCTGAGCAGTGATTCTGAAAAGTTCAGGATAATAAAGGAGGAGCTAAGGGAGATCCAGAAGAAATACGGGGATGAGAGGAAGACAGAGATAGTCGATTCAACTACCGAGATTAAGATAGAGGACATGATAGCAGAAGAGGATATGGCAGTAACAGTCTCTCATACAGGTTATATCAAAAGAAATCCGATCAGTCTCTATCGTGCTCAGGGCAGAGGAGGAAAGGGCATCAAGGCGATGGGGGTTAAAGAAAATGACTTTGTAACAGAGCTATTCGTTGCCTCGACACATAGTTATATACTCTTCTTCACAAATACAGGGAAGATTCACTGGCTAAAGGTGCATGAAGTGCCCCAGGCAGGCAGGGCAGCCAAGGGGAAGGCAATCGTCAATATCCTTCAGCTCCAGAAAGGAGAGAAGGTGACTGCCATGATACCCGTCAGGGAATTTGAAGAGGACAAATTTTTGATTATGGCTACCCAAAAGGGGATAGTAAAAAAGACATCATTAATGGCATACAGCCATGTCCGTGTCGGCGGGATAATTGCCCTGAAAATCGATGAAGGTGATACATTGATAGATGTAAAACTGACCGATGGGAATAAGGGGATACTCTTGGGGACCAAGGATGGGAAGGCGATTCGTTTTGAGGAGAAAGAGATAAGACCTATAGGAAGGACAGGAAGAGGGGTCAAGGGGATAAAACTGAGAAAGGGGGATGAGGTTGTAGGCGTAGAGATAACAGATACTGATACAACTATCCTGACAGTTACTGAAAATGGTTATGGCAAGAGGACAGATGTCTCACAATACAGGTTGCAGAGTCGGGGTGGGATGGGGACAATAAATATCAAAAATACAGAGAGGAATGGTGTAGTAGTAGGGATAAGAAAGACCTAGGATGATGATGAATTGATGATCATTGCCTCAGATGGAAACATAATAAGATTAAGGGTAAAGGATATCTCTGTGATAGGGAGAAATACTCAGGGTGTCAAGCTGATCGGGATAAAGGAAGGGAATAAGGTTGTAAGTGTTGCAAGGGTTAGAGAAAAAGAAGAGGAAAAGGAAGAAGATGATATCAAGGAATAATTTATTATCTGAAAAACCATATCCTCTTCTCTTAACAGCAAAGGTCTCTATTATTCTTACCTTGTTATCTCTATCCTTTTACCAGACAGGGTGTCATAAGGAATCACCAGAGAAGCTGTATACAGAGGCAGAGGATCTGTGGAGTAAAGGTAGATATATAGAGGCAGCAAAGAGACTCCTCCGATTAATAGAGGATTTTCCACAGAGTGCGTTGATCAATGATTCTCTATATCGCTTAGGAGAGATCCACTATCTAAACCTCGGTGATGGCCTTAAAGGGATAAAATATTTCTATGAGGTAATCAGGCAAGGAAAAAAGGGAGAGAATAGCTACAATGCCCGGAGATACATTGCTGAGATCTATGATAACACCCTGAACGATTATGAACAGGCCATTATTGAGTATCATAAGCTGATAAATGATTATGATAGGGTTGATATGGCAGATAAATATCAGTATCATATTGCCCAGTGTTATCTCAAGAAGGGAGACTTTGAACAGGCCATTACAGAGTTTGATATACTGAGAGAGGAATATCCAGATAGCGAATTAATCCCGGATAGTTATTACCAGAAGGCAAATTCCCTTTATATATTGGGTAGATGTAACGATGCAATAGCAGTTTATAGGACCTTTCTTAAAGAATATCCCCAAAGTAGATACGCTATTGATGCAAAATTTGGAATAGCTACATGTCTGGAGGAAGAGGAGAAGCTCAGGGAGTCGCTCACTATTTATAAAGAGATCAGAGAAGACTATGCAAACAAGGAACTCCTTGATATGAAGATAGATAGATTAAAGAAAAGGATAAAAGGCAGACGTTGGTAATTGGGGCTCTCCTGCAAAAATCCCGAAATTGGTAGCCGCAGGCTTTAGCCTGCGAAAAAACTTGCTGTAAATCAACCACTTACGCAACCTAAAGGTTGCGGCTACCTTGTTTTTGAGGTTTTTGCAGAGGAATCAAGATTGTTTTCACTGCAAAAAGCGTGAAAACAATGATTACACAGATTAAAAATATTGAAAAATCAAAGAGTTAAAATCTGTGTAATCAGTTTCCAGTGAGTTTTTGCACTGGAAACAAGATTGACTGTTATAAGTTGAGATGGTAGCATAAGGCTTTGGGGTATAGACGGTGCTCGATATTAAGATGCTCAGGGAGAATCCCGATGAGGTAATGAAGAGAATCGGGGCAAGGGGTCAGGAGATAGACCTCAGGGAGATACTTGGAAAGGATGAGGAACGTAGAGATCTCCTTGGTGAGGTAGAGAGATTAAAATACGAAAGGAACCTCGTATCAAAGAAAATCGGGGAATATAAAAAGAGGGGTGAGGATACCCAGACCGAGAGAGAAAGGATGAAGGAGGTCTCTAACAGGATAAAGGAGCTGGACCTCAAGATAAAAGGGTGTGAAGAGGAGATATCAAGAGGGCTCTTGATGATTCCTAATATCCCACATTCAGCTATCCCAATAGGTATTGATGAAGGAGATAATGTTGAGGTGAGGAGGTGGAAAACACCTCCTTGTTTTGGATTTGAGCCTAGATCCCATGAAGATATAGGGGAAAGGCTTAATATGCTGGATTTCAGAAGAGGGACAAAGATAACAGGGACAAAGTTTGTCCTGTATAAGGGATTTGGTGCACGACTTGAGCGGGGATTAATAAACTTCATGCTTGATCTCCATACCAGAAGGCATGGGTATGTAGAGGTATTTCCCCCTTTTATTGTCAATCGTGACAGTATGACAGCCACAGGACAGCTCCCGAAATTTGAGGATGATCTATTTAAACTCATAGGTGAAGAGTCCTACTATCTTATCCCGACAGCAGAGGTCCCATTGACAAATATTCATAAAGATGAAATCATTCCAATAGAAGATCTTCCGATATATTATACGGCATATACCCCTTGTTTCAGAAGAGAGGCAGGCTCTCATGGTAAAGATACTACCGGGCTTATCAGACAGCACCAGTTCGATAAGATAGAACTGGTAAAGCTTGTTGAACCAAATTCCTCCTATAAGGAACTGGAATCACTCCTGAAGGATGCAGAGGAGGTATTAAAGAGGTTAAATCTCCATTACAGGGTAGTCAATCTCTGCACAGGAGACCTTGGTTTTTGTGCTACAAAGACATACGATATAGAGGTGTGGCTGCCAAGCCAGGATACATATAGAGAGATATCTTCTTGCAGCAATTTTGAGGATTTTCAGGCGAGGAGGGCAAGAATAAGGTACAGAAAGGCACCAAAATCAAAACCAGAATATCTACATACCCTGAACGGCTCAGGTCTGGCAGTAGGACGACTAATGGTGGCACTATTAGAGAATTATCAAGAGGAGGATGGAAGTGTCACAATCCCTGATGCCTTGAGACCATATGTAGATGAAGTGGAAAAGATAACTTATAACAGATAGAGAGTATAATTTTTGCTTTTCAGGCAAAAAGTGTCTGTGGTTATTTACCCATATTGTTATTAGATTATGAGTTATAGGTTAATTGTGTTATTAGCTAGTTGTGGAGGGATGGCCGAGTGGTTGAAGGCGGCGGTCTTGAAAACCGTTGACCGAAAGGTCCGTGGGTTCGAATCCTACTCCCTCCGCCACAAATTAACTCATAACTTATGACTAATAACCCCAAATGGGTTCTTTCGTAAAAAAGTTGAGCGACTTAAAAGTAAATTAAAAATCAAAAATAAAAATGTAAAAATACAAATCAAAATGCAAAAATTATTCCTTGCCTGTTAAGGTAGCTATTTGTTTCTCTATTCATTTTTGACTTTTAATCTGTCATTTTGATTTTTTATCTTTAATTTTTGATTTTTATCAGTTTTCAATTTTTGGATAGTTCAACTTAAATACGAAAGAGGGAAAAAATTACAATTGGTTATAAGTTATCAGTTAATTTGTAGGAGAGGTGGCCGAGCTGGCTTAAGGCGCACGCCTGCTAAGCGTGTGTCCCTTAATCGGGACCGAGGGTTCGAATCCCTCCCTCTCCGCCATAAATTAACCGATAACTTATAACAGAAAACCTTGCTACTCATGTTGTTATAAGTTATGAGTCATCAGTCATTAGTTAATTTATTGCGCCCATAGCTCAGTTGGATAGAGCGACGGATTGCGGATCCGTAGGCCGGAGGTTCAAGTCCTCTTGGGCGCACCACAACAGTTAATATGGGAGAGATGACCGAGTGGTTTAAGGTGCACGCCTGGAAAGCGTGTGTCCCCTAAGACGGGACCGTGGGTTCGAATCCCACTCTCTCCGTCATCGGACTATAAGTTGTAGCCGCAGGCTTTAGCCTGCGTTCTATACATTTGAGGCGAGATGCCTCGGCTATTTATAAGTCATAAGTTATCAGTTATTCAGGGAGAGGTGGCCGAGTCTGGCTTAAGGCGTCCCGCTCGAAACGGGATGTCCCTTAAAAAGGGACCGGGGGTTCAAATCCCTCCCTCTCTGCCACAAATTAATTAATGACTTATAACTAATAACTTATCATGTTGTTATTAGTTAATTTAAGGTCGTGCTAGGTGGGGAGCTAGCGGTGCCCTGTTACCTGCAATCCGCTATAGCAGGACTGAATTCCGCTCAGCGGATCTTTACTTTCAGTGCAGGATTTTGTGCTGTAGGTGTTGAGGGTTGGGTCTCACGCAACAGGGTTTTGTGAATCCCGTCAGGTCTGGAAGGAAGCAGCGGTAAACAAATCACCTTGTGTGCCGTGAGTAAGCCTGATCTGAGCTTAAAGTACAGAAGACCACTGGAGGGAAGACTCAATGAGTGGTGCACGACCGTAAATTAACTGATAACTTATGACTAGTTGATAATAAAATAGGTTCTTTTTCAAAATGAGTGGGTAATTAATTAACTATAAAGGGAGTAAATGAGTAGACAATCAAATCCCCCCTAACCCCCCTTTTCCAAAGGGGGAATTTAGAAAGATTGTTTTCAGTAATTCCCCCCCTTTGGAAAAGGGGGGTTAGGGGGGATTTATTCAAATGAACTTATTCCTTTAACTTTAGGCGCTTAATATAGTTGCATTTTTCAGTATGCAATTTTCTAACCGGACAATAGTGACTACCGGTTAAGTTGTCAGTTAATTTGTGAGAGAGAAAGATAAATGTCATACATAGTATCGGCAAGGAAGTGGCGTCCACAGACCTTTGATGAGGTAATTGGCCAGAGGCATGTTATTCAGACACTAAAGAATGCCATTAAGGGCAACAGGGTTGCACATGCATATCTCTTTTCCGGGATGAGGGGGGTTGGGAAAACCACCATAGCGCGGATCATAGCAAAGGGACTGAACTGCGAAAAGGGTTCTACTCCAGAGCCCTGTAATGAATGTGAATCGTGTAAGGGGATCATGGGTGGTTATAGCCTGGATGTCATAGAGATAGATGGTGCATCCAATACCGGTGTCGATGATATAAGAGAATTGAGAGAGAGCGTCAGATACGCCCCCTCAGGGAGTAGATATAAGGTATATATAATAGACGAGGTACACATGCTTTCAAAGAGCGCCTTCAATGCCCTTTTAAAGACCCTGGAGGAGCCACCGAATCATGTGGTATTTGTCTTTGCAACTACAGAGCCGAACAGGATACCAGATACTATCAGCTCCAGGTGCCAGTGTTTTGATCTCAAGCATATATCGCTGCACAATATAATAGAACATCTCCTCTACATTACAAGTAAGGAGGGAATAAAGATAGATAGAGGTTCTATAGAGCTTATTGCAAGGAGTGCAGAAGGGAGCATGAGGGATGCCCAGAGTTTGCTGGATCAGGTCATCTCTTACAGCGGTAAGGAGATAAAGGTAGGGGATGTAACAGAGATCCTCGGCCTGGTAGACAGGGAGACCCTGAGATCCTTTATAGATAAGATTATGGACAAGAATTCCTCAGAGGCCCTGGAGATATTCCAGAATCTACTACTCTACGGAAATGATATCAAACTCTTTTGTAAAGAGATCCTGGAGTACTTGAAAAACCTGACAATGATGAAGGTTGTCAATAACCCTTCATCCATACTGAAGCTATTACCTGAGGATATGGAATATATGAAGAGACAGAGTGAAAAGCTCGGACAGGAGGAGCTTCAGCAGATATTCAACATAGTATATAAGGTAGGAAAAGAGATAAGATATTCATCCAACCCTATTACACTATTTGAGATGGCCATTATAAGGATGACACAGATAAAACCTGTTAAACCCGTCGATACGATCCTGCATGAGTTGAACCAGATAGAGAGAAAGATATCCAGGACCCCTGCCAACTATGAAGCAAAAAGAAATCCTATGCCTGAGAACTATCGGCCGGAAGGAAGGGATAGTATCCCCAAAAATATTCCTAAAGATCCTCCACCAGTGGCTGAAGAAGAGAGAAAGATTGAGGATATCAGCGATGTGAAGAGAGAAGAGATCATGGATTTGTGGAGCAAGATAAAGGAGGAGGTCAGAAGCAAGAAGGGTTTTTTGGTACTCTGTCTTGAGAACAGTGTGATGGTAAATCTGAATGAAGAGAAGATAGAAATAGGTTTTTGGGACTCTATTACCCGAGATACAGTGAATAAGAAAGAAAATCTTGATATAATATCAGCCTCTGTTAAGGCGGTACTCGGGACAGAGAGAAAGATTGTGTTTAGTGTCCTCCCTCCCGGGAAGAAGAGAAGAGATAATGGTAACACAAAGAGGGCAGGAGGAAAGGAAAAAGGTGGTTCAATAGGTCAGGGAGACCAGATAGGGACTAAAACCTCGCAAAAGAAAAACGAGACTGACAAGAAGGAGATAATTCAAGATACGTTGGAGATATTCGGAGGGAGTATAATAGGATGAAATAGTCATTTTCGATTTTCGAATGTCGATTTTCGATTTAAAGAAAGGTACCGAAATTCTTCGGAGTGACAGCGTTTGCGCTGTCACTCCTGAACGATTAGGGGTGAGAGGCTATTTTTAGATGCAAAGAAGAATTAAATCGTCAATCGAAAATCGAAAATCGAAAATTGGGAGGGTGGCATGGACAAACTTGTTTGTCCGTGGGGCGAGGGTGAAGGGATATTTATAAGTGAAATGGAGGTATAAATTATGAAAGGTCTGGGAAATATAATGAAACAGGCGCAGAAGATGCAGGAGAAGATGGTCAAGATTCAGGAGGAGATGGCCGACAAAACGATTGAGGCATCCTCAGGAGGGGGGATGGTTACTGTTGTGGCAAATGGTAGGCAGGAGATACTTTCAGTGAAGATAGAACCAGAGGTAGTAAATCCTGATGAGGTCGATATGCTAGAGGATCTTGTCACCGCTGCAGTGAATGAGGCATTACGGAAGTCCCGAGATATGGCCGCAGAGGAGATGAACAAGCTTACAGGTGGGATGAAGATTCCCGGGCTTATGTAATTGGAGAGATATGTATCATCCTAAATCATTATCTACCCTTATCGAGGAGCTGGTAAAATTACCAGGTATTGGTCAGAAGACAGCAGAGCGTCTGGCATTCTTTATTCTCAAGGCCCATAAGGATGCGGCAGAGAGGCTGGCCAGGGCCATACTTGATGTAAAGGGAATGATCAGACAGTGTTCTGTATGTAACAATATAGCAGACCATGATCCATGTGAGATATGCGGCAGTCCAAAGAGAGACAAGAGTACATTATGTGTAATAGAGGAGCCTCACGACCTCTACGCTATAGAGAAGACAGGTGGATACAAAGGGAGTTACCATGTCCTTATGGGGGTCCTCTCTCCACTTGATGGGATAGGTCCGGATGACCTGAAAATAGGTGGACTGGTGAATAGGATAGAGAAGGATGGGATAAAAGAGGTGATAATTGCAACAAATCCGAACATGGAGGGGGATGCAACAGCAATGTATATCTCCAACCTCATAAAGCCCTTAGAGGTGAAGGTCACACGAATAGCCCGGGGGTTGCCTATGGGAGGGGATATAGAATACGCTGATGAGGTAACCCTAATAAAGTCGTTTGAAGGTAGGATGGAGATATAAATTGGAGGTATGATATGCAAGATATGTTAGAGATGCGTTGGCACGGTAGGGCAGGACAGGGTATTGTTACTGCAGCAGCAGTATTGGCCCAGGTCATCTCAAAGAAGGGGAAATATGTCCAGGCTAATCCAGAGTTTGGAGCAGAAAAGAGGGGCGCCCCTGTAATTGCATTTAACAGGATAAGCAGTGAGCCGATACGTCTACACTCCCGTGTCAGGACACCAAGAATCGTCCTTGTTGCAGATCCAACCTTGATAGGGGTAGTGGATATTTGCGAAGGGACAGAAGAGGATGCAATTATAATTGTAAATACACCAAAAGCCCCCACAGAGATAAGGGAAAAGACAGGGATCAAAGGACGGAAGATCTATACGCTTGATGCCAGTAAGATATCGAATGAAGAGTTAGGACGTCCTATTCCCAATATGCCGATGCTTGGCGCACTTATGAAAATAACAGATATGTACGAGGTTGATGATCTTGCATCAGCGATCACTGAGCTTCTGAAAAAGAGATTTTCACCTAAGGTAGTAGAAGGAAATATCAATGCGATAAGACGTGCATTTGAGGAGGTAATTGAAGGATGAAGACATGGAAGGAGCTTCCTCTCGGGGGAATAATAAAGGATGTTGGGAATACAAAGGACTATATAACAGGGACATGGCGGACAGAAAGACCGGTATTTTTGGAGGATAAGTGCACACAGTGTTTCATGTGCTGTATAGTGTGTCCTGATAGCGCTGTTATTATAAAGGATGAAAATGTCGTAGGTTTTAACTACGATCACTGCAAGGGATGTGGTATATGTGCAGTTGAATGCCTCTCTAAACCAAAGGCTATAGAGATGGAGAAAGAGGAACAATTTTGATAACTTTCCTCGCAGACTATGCAGGGTAAATTTCCTTATTTTTTATCGTTCTCCTTTATTTCTTTGTTTATATCTACATGGATCTTAATGACTCCATCTGCTGTAACCTCTGCCACGATAGATTCATCATTAAGGTTTTCAACAATAGAAACAGACCATTTTGTTATCCATTTCCATCAGGGACTGAATGATATTGCAAGAAGGGCAGCATTCATATCAGAAGATGTGCACAGGAAATTATCCCCCGAATTGAAATGGACACCGACGGAGAAGACCCAGATAGTCATCCTTGACAATACAGATTTTGCAAATGGTCTCACAACGGTCCTCCCTTATAATGCGATCTATATTTTTACGGTCCCCCCTTTACCTGATATGACAATCGGTGAGTATGATGACTGGCTCGAGATAGTCATAATGCACGAGTATGCCCATGTCCTGACAATGGACCCTGTAAGGGGGTATTCAGCTGTAATGAGAAAGATCTTTGGTAAGACCTTGCCAGGATATGACCCGCTGTCACTCTTTCTATCTCTCTTTACTACACCGCCAAATGTCTTTATGCCATACTGGTGGCTCGAGGGTATGGCCACATGGGCAGAGACAGAGTTTAGTACCATGGGGAGGGGCAGGAGTAGTTACTATGATATGGTTTTCCGTATGTCTGTATTGGAAGACCGCATTCCCCGCATAGACAAGTTCAACGGGGATGTGCCTTATTGGCCTGATGGTAGTATTCCATATATGTATGGGTTGTTGTTAGAGAGATACATTGCCCAACAGTATGGAAAAGAAGCGCTCGGCAAGATCAATATAACACAGGCAGGCAGGCTGCCATTTTTTATTAATGGGCCACCAGGGAGATTTACCGGAAAAAATTATGGTTATCTTTACATAGATATGGTGAGCGCACTCAAGGAAGAACAAATGGAAAAGATAAACAGATTAAAATCCGTACCTCTTACTCAATACAGTACCATCCCATTTGAGGGGGAGAGATTGACAAATCCTCGTTCTTCTCATGACGGGAGATATCTTGCAGTAAACAGGAGAGATCCACATCACCATGAGGATATTGTGATTGTAGATGCTGTTACTCTTAAGGAGGTTTCTACTATCAGGAGGTTGCCCTCTGACCACAGCATGTCATGGTCTCCTGATGGGAAGAGGCTTTATTTTACACAGGCTGACCTGCGAGGAGGATTTAATCTCTACCAGGATATTTATTCTTATGACCTTGAAGAGGATTCTGTAGTCAGGATTACCAAAAATGTAAGGACAAAGGACATCGATGTCTCTCCTGATGGCAGTCGTATAGCCTTTGTGAAGGTTGTAAAACTGCACCAAAACCTTGCGATTTTATCTATTGAGGATAAAGATACCGTCGAGGTTTTTACAGATACGAAAGCCCCGGCACTCTCAGGACCGAGGTGGTCACCAGATGGCCGTTATATTGTTTATTCAAGGCGTGATAATAGCGGGAGCACGTCAATTGAACTTTTTACACTCAAGACAAAAAATACTGCAACTATTATTAAGGATAGACATAACAATATTTATCCCACATGGTCTCCGGATGGGAGGTATATTGTTTTTACATCAGACAGGACAGGGGTATATAATCTGTTTGCATACTCGATGGAAAACAAACAGGTCTTTCAGGTGACTCATGTCTTAGGTGGTGCCTTCCAGGCTGATATATCGGGAAGCGGTGATAGAATAGTCTTTTCAGCATATTACTCCCGAGGCTATTCAATAGCGGAAATTCCCTATGATCCCTCTCAGTGGTCTACCAGGTTCAGTCCTAAGATATGGCCTTTGTGGGGAGAAGAAGGTAGAAAAAGCCCTCTGCCACCAATCGCGAAGCATGGTGATGTAACCGGAGAAGATGCAGAAGATAATTCAGTAATCATCTCTGAAAAGGGAGGATATTCGCCTGTTAAGACACTCCTCCCTAAATTTTGGCTGCCCATCCTGTTGTCTGATCATGACGGTGCGGTTTTCGGTGCCTTCACAGCAGGACAGGATGTGCTCGGATACCATACATATCTCCTTCAGGCAGGATATGGTGTGAGTAACCAGGCTTATTTTAACGTCGACTATATCTACGACAGGTGGTATCCATCCTTTTTTATCGAGGCGCATTCACTTCCTGTACCGTATTCAGAATTTTTCAACAATAACGATGACTATTATGAGAGGCAGAGCGGTCTGATAGCAGGTGTCAAGATACCTTTGAATTTTTTGGAGTCAAGATACAGTCTTATAGGCGGGTATCATTTAGAGAAGAGGCAGCACCTAACAGCTATAAAAGGCAGGACCCTTGACGGGCTTGAGGTCTATGAAGGGAGGAGGGACAATGTATTTGTCGGTATTGAATATAATGGGACGCTTAAATACCCCTATTCCATCAGCCGTGAAGAGGGAAGGAATATAACCCTCCTTCACAAAAACTACTCCAAGGGTTTAGGGAGTGGATTGAGCCAGAGGGAATACTCAGCAACGTATGAAGAGTTCATAGGCATAGGCCATCACCATGTGGTATATCTGAATCTAAAGGGTGCAACATCTGACGGTGACCTCATAGCGCAGCAGGCATTTCAGTTAGGCGGTGTGTCGATCTTAGGGAATGAGTATCCACTCAGGGGGTTTTCACAGAGATTTGAGACGGGAAAGTCGATTGTAACAGGTAGTCTTGAATACAGGTTTCCGATAAAGTACATACTCAGGGGCTGGAATACAAAACCCTTCTTCTTAGACAGGCTTCACATCGCTGCGTTCACTGATGCAGGGAATGTTTGGGGATATAAAAAGGGATTTCATTGGGATGACTTTAATGTTGGTATAGGAGTTGAGACAAGGCTGGATATGGTACTCGGTTATAAACTCAAGATCACCCCTGCTGTCGGAATTGCACAGGGTATCACAAGTGGCGGTGAAACCCAGGTGTATTTGACCATTTATTTAGACCTTTAGAAAAAATATTCTTGCCTATTCCTTTTTGTGGTATAATAAACCCTAAAATTGAAATTGAAATCGTTAGAATACGCCGAAGAAGTGCTACAGGCAAGGCGCTTCAATAGACATATTTCAATATGTCTGTTGTGGTCAAAGCTATTGAAGCAACGCCGCCTGTGGTGCTGATTTCAAGTATTATGACGGTTTCAATTGTATTTTTAGGGTAAATATTTGACATTTCGATTTTCTTGATAGAATTTATAATATATGGGGTTGTTTATGAAGATTTTTATTTACAGATATGCAAGTTTTTTGACTTTGGCTATTTTGGCTTTCGGTTGTGCAGCAACTAAGGTTCCGACTGTCAAAAATCATGATGTAGATATCCTATATCCCTCAGATATATCCAATATAGATGATGTCAAAGCAGGGACCTCAGGTCTTTTTGTATCTACTAATGAAGAATATGTCGAAAACTATGTCGAAAACATAGTTGGGGACAGTTTTTTGTTGCATCAGAATGAAGAGAATCGTCCTGCTGTAAAAGAGGAAAACATAGAAAAAGAGCAGAACTTCCTGGATACAGCATTGGAGTTTTACGAAGCATCCCAGGAATTTTGGATTGAAGGTAATACAGAAAGGGCTATTGAGGCCCTGGATCAATCATATTTACATATCTTAAGGGCAGATACTGACAACAATCTGGAACTTATCCAACAAACAGAAGACTTAAGGTTCATGATATCAAAAAGGATTCAGGAGATCTATGCCTCACGGTATACCGCTGTCAATGGAAAGCATAAAGCCATACCATTGATCATGAATGAACATGTGGAAAAGGAGATTAAACGATTCCAAGGTGTTGAACGGAGATTTTTTATAGAATCTTATAAACGTTCCGGGAGATACAGGGTAGAAATTGTAAAGGCATTGAAAGAAGCAGGTCTGCCTGAAGAGCTCTCATGGTTACCACTTATTGAAAGTGGATTTAAGGTCAAGGCACTATCTCGCGCCCGAGCGCTGGGCCTATGGCAGTTTATTCCCTCCACCGGCTATAAATTCGGTTTAAGTAGGGATGTATGGATTGATGAGAGATTGGACCCTAAAAAATCGACTGATGCAGCTATCGCCTATCTACAGGAACTACATCAGATTTTTGGGGACTGGACTACTGTCCTTGCTGCTTACAACTGTGGTGAAGGGACGGTCCTGAGGGTAATTCGAAGACAGAAAATCAATTATCTTGACAATTTCTGGGATCTGTATCAAATGCTTCCCATTGAAACAGCACGGTATGTTCCAAAATTCCTGGCAGTACTACATATCCTGAAAGATTTTGAAAAGTACGGAATTACCCTTGATGAGCCAGACGACCCTATTACTTATGAGGTTGTAACCATCGAAAAGCAGGTTCATTTGAGGGCAGTGGCAAAGAAATTGGAAGTATCTCTTGAAAAACTCACAACGCTGAATCCTGAGCTTCGTTATAAGGCTACACCAGATACTCCATATCCCCTCAAGGTTCCTCAAGGGAAGGGCGAAGTATTACTTGCCAAGATAAATGAGATATCGAAATGGTCTCCTCCACAAAAGGCCTACACATACCATCGGGTGAGAAGAGGCCAGACCTTATCTCTTATTGCTTTAAAATATCGGACGAGTATTCGGGCTATTGTAAGGGCAAACAATATCCGACGTAAACATTTTATCCGGGTCGGACAAAAGTTGAAGATTCCTCTCAAAAGAAGAACGAGAAGAAAAACTATTGCCTCAAATGTCAGGCTTTCTCCAGACGGCACATATAATGTCAGAGATCGGAAGAGCACACGTCTGAACTCCAGTCACATTCCTTTATCTCGTATGCCGTCTTCTGCTTGAAAAAAAAAATAAACTTTTTCTTTCTTTTCTTTCCTTCTTTCCCCTCTCATTTCGATCGGCAGATCACACTTCATAATCCCACTCA
>CAJVYE010000003.1 GCA_913009285.1 uncultured Nitrospirota bacterium
TTTTTTCAAGCAGAAGACGGCATACGAGATAAAGGAATGTGACTGGAGTTCAGACGTGTGCTCTTCCGATCTTGAAAAGACAACAACAGATGAGGAGACAAGGACGCCTACCATGGGTGTTAATATCAAAAAGAGTCCAACTGGTGCACCGGCGTGGGTGGTGACATTTGCTGATCTCTCTACATTGATGTTGACCTTTTTTGTACTTCTCCTCTCCTTTGCAAATACAGATATCGTAAAGTTTAGGGAGATGTTAGGATCGGTTCAGGAGGCATTTGGCGTCCAGACCGAGACAAGAGGTGAGTATCAGTCAACACTGAAGGGACCGGCTGTTGGGGCAGATGTGGCGACCAGGATCGCAAAAGCAATGGAAGAGAATGAAAAAGAAGAAATGGCCGATGCACTTAGAGATATAGTAGCTAAGACAGGTTTGAGTGATAGTATCAATGTTATGACAGAATCTAAGGGTGTAAGGATAAGGGTAAAAGGACAAACATTCTTTGATCCAGGCTTAGCAGAATTAAAGAATGGGGCATTTTCATTACTGGATGGGATAGCTAAACTTATGCAAGAATCCCCTTTTCATCTCTCTGTCGAAGGTCATACAGACAATTTACCTATATCTACTGATCGCTTTCCTTCAAACTGGGAGCTTTCAGCAGTTAGGGCAACTACTGTTCTTAGATATATCATGGAGAAGGGGGATATATCACAGGAGAGATTGATGGCTATAGGCTTTGCAGATAATAAACCATTAGTACAAAATGAAACCCCTGAGAATAGGGCAAGTAACAGGAGGGTTGAGTTTCTCTTTACAAAGAAATAGCGATAAGCCCTTATTGTTGTCCGAGTTTCTTTAATTCTTCGAGAGAGAGGGTAATCTCGTCTTTTTTATCCTCGTGAGCTGTATTTAATTTCTTTATTTTCTCTATAGTTAAGGAGGTCTCTCCATCTTCCCTTTGCCCTCTGTGCTCTTCATCTCTCTGATGTGGCAGGATAAAATCATCACTACTATTTTTAATATCATCAGGTCCCAACGAGATAATAAGAAAGTCGTACGATTTGTCTGAATTAGCTATCTCAAATCTGATCTCATTTCCCCACGCATCGAGGGGATGCCTTATTTCATAGCCCGCAGGGTAATCCCCCTTTTTTTCTTTATATGAAATGAGTATATTCTCTAGCTTAATCATCTGCCTCGAGGTCCATGACTTGAGTAATGTTCCTGGTGAATATCCTCTTGGCTCAAGTTTCTTTTTGATCTTCTCCAGCACCACTGTGCCTGAATACTCTTTCGCTATCTTATCATATACCCCGAATGCTTCCACCTCTTTTCCTAATTTATCCAGTCTCTCAGCCTCATTATAAAGCACCCCTGCTTCTGCCTCCCTTTTCTTCATTGCCTCCTCTTTATCTTCACAACCTAAATAGACAATTGATATACTTAATAATATAATAAATATCTTAATCGGAAAATGATATTTTTTATCCACACTTCCCTCTCTCTTTTAACTCCTTAAGCTCAATATATTAGCGATCAGAACCAATTGTCAAATTTTTAGACTTGACATATCCCCTTATCTTAGTTAAATTGTAACTTTAATCAAAGGGGTAATTAATTATGGAAAAGAGCCAAATTGATTTCTTTAAGAAAGATCTGTTAAGAAGAAAGCAGGAACTTCTCGATGAAGTAAATAAGACCATAAATGATGGTCTTCATGTTCAGAAGGAGGAACTTTTTGATACCGTGGATCGCTCATCATCTGAGTCTGACCGTAACTTTATGCTGAGGTTGAGGGAAAGAGAGAGGAAATTGATAAAGAAGATAGATGAGGCACTTCAGAGGATAGAGAATAATACCTTTGGAATATGCGAAAAGTGCGAAGAAGAGATAGGAGAAAAGAGATTAACCGTTCGTCCTGTAGCAACCCTATGCATAGAGTGTAAAGAGGAAGAGGAGAGAAAAGAAAATCTGTCAGTTTAAGGGCTCGCCCATAAGGTAATAAAGATTTTCTATGCCGTACTATTATTCTTCAATCGTCTATAATTATTAAAGACCTTTTCAGAATATCCATAGGAGAGAAGTCTCCCTTTATTTAACATTCTAGCAACCCTTGTAGGACCTCTATTGTATGCCTCCAGTGCCAATCCGAGATCATCAAACCTCCGGACAAGTTTTGACAGGTAATATGTTCCCAGTGTTATGTTAAGACGGGGAGTATGAAGGGTTTTCTTGCCCTCCCACTCAATATTCGTTTCCCGGGCAACTGCTTTTCCGGTTGGTATAAGAATCTGCATAAGCCCTCTCGCTCCAGCAGTGGAGATAGCCTCATTATAAAATGAGCTTTCTGTCTTAATTATGGCTATTAATAATAGAGGGTCATAGCCATATTTTATCCCTTGACTGTATATGACATCACTAAGATGTTCCCTCTCATCAGGTGTGAGGTCAGTTTTGTAACTATATATTATCTTACGAATTTGGAGGGTGATATCTAATTCCCTGGATCTCGACTTCTGTTCAAAATATTCCTCTTCCACTTTCGTGATTTCCTGGTCTTTTTTGACCAGGAAATAGAAAGAGGTATAGGTTTGGGATATAAAAATTAGTATAAGAGAAAGGTTTAATATTGCGCTTTTTCCAGTAAATCCTATCATTTTTCTGTTCCTCAAGAATTAATCCGAATTTAGCTCACTTTATGCGCTAACTTCAGAATCCAGAATATATCATTATTTGAAAAGGTGGATATATATTTTATGTATGGATTTTATTCAATATCTGTGCCATTTGATCCTCTGATGAAATCAGTTTTTTGAAAAACATTTAACCAATTGAAAAATAATGAATAAATTGTAGTATACAAGCTTCAAGCTTGTATTGCAATACAGATAATCTGAGGGGTACAGGATCATCTTATGCGCCAAATAGGTATATGGATTAGGGAATTCAAACACCTTTTGGAAGTAATAACATAAAATACAATAAGTTATGATTCTATGCCAAATCAGTACAAGAAATCCTGTTTGGTACTATGGGCTCGGACAAAAATAACTTTACAGTTTTGATTCCACTGCAAAAACATGAAAAAACCCAAATAATACAATTGAAATCGTTAGAATACGCAGAAGAAGTGCCACAGGCAAGGCGCTTTAATAGCTTTGGGCACAGACATATTGAAAAATTTCTGTGGTCAAAGCTATTGAAGCTTTTGCCGCCTGTGGTGCTGATTTCAAGTATTATGACGGTTTCAATTGCATTATTTGGGTTTAAGCAAGCTTTTTCGCAGGCCAAAGCCGGCGGCTACCAATTTTGGGGTTTTTGCAGTTGAGTTATTTTTGACAGGGCACTATCTCAGATGGCAGGCGACAAAATGCCCACTATTTACCTCTTTAAGTGTAGGTTCTATTATCTTACAATCATCAAATTTGTATGGGCAGCGGGTATGAAAATAGCATCCAGATGGTGGATTTATAGGACTTGGTGGATCCCCTTTAAGTATGATCTTTTCCCTCCTTGTTGTTGGATCCGGAAGAGGTACAGCGGATAGAAGTGCCTCTGTATAGGGATGCTGTGGGAAGGCATATAGTTTATTGCTATCTCCTATCTCTACGAGTTTTCCGAGGTACATTACTGCTACACGATCACTCATATGCTCAATCAGGCTTAGATCATGAGAGATGATAAGATAGGAAAGATGAAACTCCTCTTGTAGATCCTCAAGGAGGTTAATCACCTGAGCCTGTATAGAGGCATCCAGTGCAGAGACAGGTTCATCCCCTACAATCAGATCAGGACTCAAGATTATTGCCCTGGCAATCCCTACCCTTTGTCTCTCTCCTCCGCTGAGCTGGTAGGGATAGCGCCGCATATCCTCTGTCTTTAAACCAACCCTTTTAAATATAGAGACCACCCTCTCTTCCTTGTCTGATCCTTTAGCGACCTTATGTATATCAAGGGGTTCGCTGACTATACTGCCCACTGTCATCCTGGGGTTTAATGATGAATAAGGATCCTGAAAGATGATCTGCATTTTACTTCTCAATCTCCTCATATCATCACTCCTTAATGTACATATATCTACCCCCTCAAATTCGATACTTCCATCTGTAGGTTCAATCAATCTGAGTATCGTCTTACCTGTAGTAGTCTTCCCACACCCACTCTCACCCACGAGACCAAGCGTTTCTCCCCTTTTTATATCAAAGCTTACCCCATCCACAGCATATACGTATCCCTTTCTCTTAGATAAAATACCCTCTTTAACAGGAAAAATTTTTTTGAGACCTTTTACCCTAAGGAGGGGTTTTTCTACTAACCTTGCTGAGTTCATAATATAGGAATTTCCATTTTGGACACAGATTATCGGGTTACGGGTTGCGGGTTACGAGTTACGCGTTAACCCTGTGTAGTAGTAAAATTTCAACCTTATATACATGGTTGAAATTCATTACTCTACAGGGTAAATATTAAACTCGCAACCCGCAACCCGTAACTTTTAACTTGTTAACCAACACCTCATCCACTGTCCATCCTCTAATTCAATCAAATCAGGTTCATGTTCCTTGCATATATTCATAACATGAGGGCACCTGGGGTAGAATCTACACCCTGTGGAGATATCTGAGTATGTTGGCCTTATCCCCGGGATCTCATGTAACCTCTTCTTCTTATTCCTGTGCAATCGGGGAAGGGAGTTTAAAAGACCTATTGTATACGGATGGCTGGGGTTCCTGAATATTCTCTCCACATCACCCTTTTCCATTACCCTTCCAGAATATATTACCACTACCCTCTGGGCAGTCTCGGCAATAATACCTAAATCGTGTGTAATAAGGATTATAGAGGTTCTCATCTCATCCTTTAACCTGAGCATTAGATCGAGTATCTGAGCCTGAATGGTTACATCAAGGGCCGTGGTAGGTTCATCAGCGATTAAGACCTTTGGATTGCAGGAGAGGGCGATTGCTATCATCACCCTCTGTCTCATACCTCCACTGAGGAGGTGTGGGTATTCATGCACCCTCTTTTCTGGAGAGGGTATATGTACGAGTCTCAGCATCTCTATGGATCTATCTAATGCATCCTTCCTGCTGAGCCCCTCATGGAGCCTCAACATCTCTGATATCTGGTTCCCTATAGTAAAAAGGGGATTAAGAGAGGTCATAGGCTCCTGAAAGATCATAGAGATCTTTTTCCCTCTGACTTTGCGTATCTGGGCAGGAGTATATCTGAGGAGATCATCTCCATCAAAGATGATCTTTCCTCCTATTATCCTTCCTGGTGGTTGCTGGATCAGTTGCAGGATAGAGAGCGCGCTCACGGTCTTACCACATCCTGATTCCCCAACCAGACCAAGGGTTTCACCACTCTTAAGTTCGTAGCTTAGACCATCTACTGCCCTGACTTCCCCATCAGATGTATAGAAATATATCTTGAGATCCTTAAGGCTAAGTAGCATTACGATCCAGCCTATCCTTCAAAAGCTTGTTGACCAGTGCCGGATTTGCCTTACCCTTACTTGCCTTCATCACCTCTCCAATAAAGTAACCAAAGAGTTTAGTCTTCCCCTTCTGATAGGCCTCCACCATAGCGGGATTCTCTCCTATCACCCGATCTACAAATCCGAGTAATTCCCCCTCATCAGATATCTGAACCAAACCCTTCTTCTTTACAACCTCATCGGACGTCTTACCTGATCTATACATCTCCTCAAATACGGTCTTGGCTATCTTACCACTGATTCTCCCCTCCTCTATCATTTTCAACATCCCTGTCAGGTGTTCAGGGGTAATAGGACATTCATTGATCCCTCGTTCATCATTCTTTAATTCCCTTAATATGTCCCCCATCACCCAATTACTTATGATCTTAGGTTTAGGGAATATCCTTACACACGCCTCATAATAGTCTGCCAGGGGTCTTAAAGAGGTCAGCACCCCTGCATCATACTCAGGTATGCCATATTCCCTCACAAAACGCTCCCTCTTTGCATCTGGGAGTTCAGGAAGTTTACTCCTGACATCCTCGATCCAATCTTCACTTATTACCGTTGGTACGAGATCAGGTTCTGGAAAATATCTATAATCATGTGCCTCCTCCTTGCTCCTCATGGATATGGTCCTCTCGCTATTCACATCCCAGAGTCTTGTCTCTTGAACAATCTCTCCCCCTTTCTCAAGGATCTGAATATGTCTCTTTATCTCATACTCCAATGCCTTCTGGACATTCTTAAAGGAGTTCATGTTCTTTAGCTCTGTCTTTACCCCGAATTCCTTTCTCCCCTTAGGTCTGACAGATATATTTGCATCACAGCGGAGGTTTCCCTCTTCCATATTACAATCACATACCTTGATATATTCCAGGACCGCCTTCAGCTTCAATAGATACTCCCGTGCCTCCTCTGGCGTACGGATATCAGGTTCGCTTACAATCTCCATAAGGGGAACCCCTGTCCTGTTGAAATCCACATAACTGCTGTCAGGATGTCCAAGATTCTCACCATGTATAAGCTTTCCCGCATCCTCTTCCATATGGATACGGGTTATCCCTATCCTTTTTTTCTTTCCATTGGAGCCTATTTCGATATATCCATCCATTGCAAGGGGGAGTTCATACTGGGATATCTGATACCCCTTGGGAAGATCAGGGTAGAAGTAATTCTTTCTGGCGAACCTGCTGAATGGGGCGATTCTGCAATTGGTGGCCAATGCAGCCCTTATAGTGAACTCTACGACATCCCTGTTGAGGACCGGCAATACCCCTGGCATACCCAGACAGATAGGGCAGGTATTCTGATTCGGCTTTGCACCGAATTGTGTACTGCAAGAACAGAAGATCTTTGACCTTGTGAGTAGCTGTGCATGTACCTCCAGACCTATTATTGCCTCATAATCCATAATTTTCTCCTCTAGTTTTCCATATAACAAATTACATTACACTGCGTTATCAGTAGGAATCCTCGACAATGCAGGCTAAAGCCTGCAGCTACCATGGATTTCTTCTTATAGCCTCGTGTAACTTATTATCTGAAAATCTATATATTTCACACAGAGATCGCAGAGGATTTATTTTCTTTCTCTGTAAAGTTTAAGAATATCACCGGGATATTTATGTGTCAAGGTAGGGAAAACAATTTTATCTTGACAAAATAATTAGTTACAAGTATAATAAAATTTATATTTATGGGGAATAAGTGTATTCCCCATATTCAGTCCAGACTAAAAATCAATTAATCGCATTCAAGAATCAGCATTATTTTAATGTTAATCGTAGATAAGGAGGAAGAAATATGCAATTTAGATCAAAAATCAGAAAGGTATTATTTCAGGTGGGTGTTGTGTGTTTATCTATTGTGTTTATGTCCGTTTTGAACGTCAAGAGTGTTAATGCCGCTGATGCTATTCAATGGCCTGTACAGCGCGTTATTGTAGATAAGGCATGGTTGGATAACGAGTACGGAGGCGATGTTACTAAAGCCAATGTGCTCTTTATTGAAGTAACTTCAGATGAGGCAGATATGTTACATCCATATGGGTTTAGTGGGAGGCATATAAAAACCATACCTTCAGAATATTCACTGCATACCCCATGGCCTACCAACCTTTCTAACCCTCCTGTGACGCTTGAGACTCCCAAGTTTGGATTGGATACAATGAAAAACAGTGCAGATTTGTCTTGTCCTGACTATCCTAATGGGAATTGTATTAATAAAGATCCTGGTATGCTAGGCCTACTCGATCCCCAAGTTATTGTTGCTGCTGAATATTTTAAAAAGATGGGCATTAGTCATGGAGATCCCAGTGCCAAACACAATGATATCCCAATCGTTATTTATACAGACCGCTTACCTCATGATTATGCTTTTATAGCATTGCTTTACTGGCTTCTGGAGTATTATGGTTATCCTGAGGATAAATTACATGTGCTGGATGGTGGATTACAGAGGTGGGCGGCTGAAGACGGCGCTACAGTGACCGGTCCAGGTGATCAAATAGACCCGAATGATTACAATTTTATCCCAGATTTAAAACCGGAGTTGCTTGGAGAGAAGACCTTTATACAAGCGGTAACAAAGGATGTAATTAATGGCATTCTAATAGATATACGTTCACCACGTGATGAAAATCCATATCCCATAGAGCCTGGACGAAAAAGTTGGCCTGCATATCCGTGGTGGGACCCTGCATATGGCTATCACATCCCGAAAGACGGATGGTATGACTGGCATTTTTCATGGGAAGAACAATCTGGTCCTGATCCTGAGAATTTTGGAAAAAAATTGGTATGGGAAGAATGGAAGAATAAAGGGGTATTAGAAGCACATATCTCATCAGTTTTTAATGAAGCTAATAAGACGATTGATAAGAACAATGATCCTATTATTTTCTATTGCTCATGTGAAGGGACAGCCTCGGCATCTGGTTATCTGACCTTTAAGGCTCTCGGATATAAAAAAGTTCGTAATTATCAGGGAGGACTCGATGATTGGGTCTCTTCTTCAATGGATGATTATATGGGTAATCTGACAACCCAAGGGAAGAAGATGAGTGATGGTACAATAGTGGTAGATAATTCATGGGCTAACAGGAGTGGGAACTGGATGGTAGTAGGTGATGACATAAATGGAGTTGACCCGTTTCCTGATTTAGATGGGGGAAAGTATCGCTTTTATCGAATAATCAGGGAAGAGGGCGCCTTTCTAAATTTTGATTACCTCAAAAGTAATGGCAAAGCCTCGATCACATGGGTTCCTGATATACTTGTTAATGGCAGTTATGAGGTGTATGTATGGTTAAATAAGGATGTTTCTTCTTTGGAACATACCTATGTGATAAATTATAATGGTGGTCAGGATACAACAGCTAAAATCAAACCTTCTACCACTGGCTGGCATTTATTAGCCGGAGAAAAAGCGCAAACCTTTACCGAGTGTGGTGGTGATAAATCTTATTCCTTTTATTCCTTTGAGGAAGGGAGGAGTGGAAGTGTAATGTTAAGTGCCAGTGGTGCGGATTTTTATGCTGATGCTGTTATGTTTTATAAATTATCAGACTTTGGGACAGATTCAGATTCAGATGGGATACCTGATTACAAAGAAGAGGAGATAGGCTCTGATCCAAATTCAAATGATACAGATGGTGATGGTATATTAGATAGTATTGAAGCAGGTGATCTGTGTGAACCACCTAAAGATTCCGATAAAGATGGTATCTTTGATATCTTCGAATATGATAAGTCGGCCAATAATGCAGCTATCATAGAGTGTATAATATTGGATGATCTTGGACTGTCGGGCTTTGCAGGTGAAATACTTAAGATAGAGACCGACACAGGAACACTATCCTTTACTCAAGCCGCTACTCAGCCAACGCCATTATCAAAGGGGCCTGATTTTGACTCTGATGATGATTATACTTATGAGTACCCTCTGGGACTCTATTCGTTTAATGTAGATGGTGCTTCCACCGCTACCGTTACAATAACCCTTCCTGAGGGTATAGTTATCCCAACTGATACCATCTATCGTAAGGCGAAGACGAATGATAAGGGGGATATTTTCTATACAACCTTTCAGGGTGTTGAGGGTCTGAATGATGGAGACAATATATTTACACTCACACTAATAGATGGTGGTGATGGTGATGCTGATGGTGAAGTTAATGATAAAATAGTCGATCCTGGTGGCCCTGCTATTCGTATCCCTAAGCCTAAAGAGAGAACCATAGGTGGTGTTGGAGACTGCTTTATCACTACAGCGGGTTATTATGGTTTACATTGGGGAATATTGGCTGTAACCTTGCTGTTGGCTCTAGTGGTCTTATCCGTACTCCTTAGCCAGAGGAGACGATCATGACGATAGAAAAATTAGTGCTGCGGTGTTTGCAGTGAAATCAACGTTAATCTGCGTCCTATGAAGGGTATTTTTATCTGTAAAAACAGGATGACCTTTGCTTTAGGTCATCCTGTTTTTTTGCAATTGTTCAAGTATTATAGCCACAAAGGTAAAAGAGTTATAGATAATGTCCGTTGATAGTTGTCAATTGTCCCTTGCAAAAAATCGGATAGTGTACGTGTTTTATAGTTTATAGTCAGCTGTATTTGTATTCCAAACAACAGACAACTAACAACGTCCAACTGACAACAATCGACTAATACCACAATGTTCTCTGTGAATTCCGTGGTAAATTAATGGAGGAGAGAGATGGGGCTTAATGCAAAGATCAAGAAGTTCTTATTGCAGACAGCAATAGTAGGAATATCTATTATTCTGGTATCATTTATAAGCGTCAGGAATGTAACTTGCTTTGAGATAAAGGACTGGATCATTGTTGATAAGGCATGGCTTGATAAGAATCTGGGTGGGAATGATAAAGACATTACTACACAGGGAACAGAAGACCCTTCAAATCCAACAGTGCTCTTTATAGAAGTGGCCCCTGATAGTGAGTATACTGGATGGAACAGTATTGAAAATAAATGGGGTACCTTTAAAGGATATGCATCTGAACATATCGGCAAAAAAAAGGGTGGCAAGATATTGTGGGAAGCTATACACACTGAATGGCCTAGTGCTGTTGATAGAGATACAAGCAAATGGGCCCCCGGTATTCAGCCGAATCATTATCCTAATTTTGTATTAGATACAATGAAATCGAGTGCAGATGTATCATGCCTGACTACTGAGAATAAGTGGTGTACTCGAAAGGCCCCTGGTATGTTGGGGCTACTCGATCCTATTACAGCAACAAATGAGTTAAAGAAATTTGGTGTCAGTCATGGTGTGTCTTCTGCAAAAAACAATGATATCCATATAGTGATCTATGCAGAACTTCTTCATCATGATTATCTTTATGCAACTACCCTTTACTGGCTTTTTGATTTTTACGGCTATCCCTCTAAGAATCTGCATATACTAAACGGTGGTAAACAGAAGTGGAAGAATGATGGCGGGCCTGTAGTCTCTGGTAAAGGGCCAACAATAAATCCGGCTGATTATAGATTTATTCCAAAACTAAGGCCTACGATATTAGCAGACAAGACCTTGATACGTGCTGTAACAAAAGGCGTAATGAAGGGGATAATACTTGATGTACGTGGTGATCGTGCCAATTGTAAGGATCCATTAGAACCTGGAGGGATCCCAGGGTGGCCTTCTTCACCAAATTGGTGGGACCCTATGCAGGGGTATCACATTCCAAATGACGAGCCTTTTTCTTGGGATGATTCACTAGAGAAGAATGCTGAGGGTAAGTGTATAGATTATAAAGGTGAGTGTGTGTGGAAGTATGGATTAGAAGCAGGGCTAAAGAAGACCTTTGAAGCAAGATCGATTGGAAAGGACGATCTTATTATCCTCTATTGATCATGAGAGGGTGAGACCTCGTCACATAGTTATGTGACATTAAAGGCACTTGGATATACAAATGTTAGGAATTATTGGGGCGGGACAGAGGATTGGGTCTTTTCCTCCATGAATGATATGATGGCTAATCTCCTTTCAAACCACAAGTGGACAGATGGAACAATCGTGGTTGACAATGTATGGGCTAACAGGAGTGGCAAATGGTCAGTAATAGGGGATGATATAACAAGAGATCCACATGGTCATGATTTTTCAACAAAGATTGTTTCAGGTACCTTTCTAAACTATAATTACCTCCTTAGTAATAGTAAGGCCTCGATCTCATGGGTTCCAGAGATCCCTGTAACTGGCAATTACGAGGTATATGTATGGTTAAACAATAAGGTTTCTTCCAAGAATCATACCTATACGGTTAATTACAGAGGTAGTAAAGATACTATTACCGTCACCCCCAAGCATATAGGTTGGCATTTGTTGGCAGGGAAGAAGGCAAAAAAAGGAACAATATCCAAAAAGACCTATCAATATTATCGGTTTAATAAGGGGATGAAGGGTAGTATAATACTGAACACAGATACAAAAAATATATATGCTGATGCAGTAATGTTTTATAGGGTGCCTGAATAAACTGTTCAAATCGTTTATAAACCGTTCAAGCCGTTTGAACTGTTTAAACTGTTGTAACCGTTCACAGTTTGAAATTGGAAATTAGAAATTGGAAATTTGTGTTATCGTAGTAATTCACCACGAAAAGACACGGAATATCACTGGAATTTATTAATAGGACTTTATCTCACGATGAAGTTCCATTAATAAATCTCAGTGTAAATCCGTGAATATCCGTGGTAACGTATTATGCTTTTTAAGGATTAAAATTATGGCTGAACTATTACCTAATTTCTAATTTCCAATTTCAAACTGTGAACGGATACAAATTCTTATTGTCCACAACATTTCTTATACTTTTTTCCACTCCCGCAGTGGCATGGTTCATTTCTCCCTATCTTCTTTTCCTTTCTCTTCACCGTTGTTACAGTTGCAGTTTCACCTCCACCTCTACTCGACTGAGAAAGCTCTCCCCTGTGTTCCATAACCCTCTGTCTAGTATGGACTCTGGCAAACCCATCTTCCCTTTCACTGGTAATCTGAAGCTTAAAGATATACTCAGTTATTCCCTCCCTTATACGCCTTATCATATCCATAAACATCTCATACCCTTCTCTCTTATACTCATTAAGGGGATCCTTCTGGGCATAACCACGCAGTCCTATTCCCTCTTTTAGATGATCCATTGCAAGAAGATGATCCTTCCAGAGATTATCAATAATCTGCAGCATCACCATCTTCTCCAGATATCGCATCATCTCATTTCCTAACTCCTGCTCCTTGTTCTCGTAATTTGCATGGATTACATCTAATAATAGCTCCTTAAGCTTTTCCTGATTCGTATCAGCAATCTTTAGCCCTTCTTTACCGGTTATCCGTAACTCCTTTGATCCGTCACCACTATCAGTAGTAATATCCATAGAGAATTGTCTGCTCAGTCCATCCCTCAATCCCTCCAGATCCCACTCTTCAGGATAGACATCCTCATTTGCATAGAGAGAGATGATATTATCCAACACATCTGCTATCATCTCAAAGATACTCTCCTTGAGATTCTCCCCTTCCAGAACCTGCCTTCTCTGTTCATAGATGACCTCACGCTGTTTGTTCATTACATCATCATATTCAAGGAGATGTTTCCTTATATCAAAATTACGTCCCTCAACCTTACGCTGGGCATTCTCAATAGCCTTTGAGATCATCTTATGCTCTATGGGCTGCCCATCATTCATACCTAATTTCCCCATTATCCCTGATATCCGGTCCGATCCAAATATTCTCAAGAGATCATCCTCTAATGAAAGATAGAAACGAGAAGAACCTGGATCTCCTTGTCTTCCAGATCTTCCTCTCAACTGATTATCTATTCTTCTACTCTCATGTCTCTCTGTTCCTAGAATATGTAATCCTCCTCTCTCTGCTATCCCTTCTCCAAGGACAATATCTGTTCCTCTTCCAGCCATGTTTGTAGCTATAGTAACCGCTTCCTTCTGACCGGCATCTTGAACGATCTCTGCCTCTTTTTCATGGTATTTGGCATTTAGTACATGATGCCTTATACCCTTCTTCTTTAACATCCTGCTCAACTTTTCAGAATTCTCTATCGATATTGTCCCTACCAGTACCGGACGTCCTTTCTTGTGTAACTCCTCTATTTCATTTACAGCGGCATTAAATTTTTCTCTTTCTGTTCTGTATATCACGTCCGGATATGAATTCCGAACCAGTGATCTATTTGGAGGTATTACAACAACCTCAAGTTTATATATATCGTTAAATTCTGATGCCTCAGTATCTGCTGTACCAGTCATCCCTGCAAGCTTATTATATAGTCTGAAATAATTTTGAAAGGTGATAGATGCAAGTGTCTGGTTCTCGCTCTCTATCTTTACACCCTCTTTTGCCTCTAAGGCCTGATGGAGCCCCTCACTGTATCTTCTGCCGGGCATCATCCTTCCTGTAAACTCATCAACTATGATTACCTCCCCATTCTTTACAACATAGTCTACATCGTTCTTAAAGAGAGCATGTGCCTTTAATGCCTGATTTACATGGTGGAGTATCTCCATATTGGAAGGATCATAAATATTATCTGTTGCTAGGAGTTTTTCTACATGACCGACTCCATCATCAGTCAATGCCACGGTTCTTGTCTTCTCCTCGACCTGATAGTCCTTATCTTTTTTTAGGTTGGGAATTATTCTGTTGATTTTATAATACTTATCTGTTGATTCCTCAGAGGGACCTGAGATTATCAGAGGTGTACGTGCCTCATCAATCAGAATACTATCTACCTCATCAACTATGGCATAGTTCAAAACCTTCTGGACGTAATTCTCAATAGAGAACTTCATATTATCTCTAAGATAATCAAAACCAAACTCATTATTAGTACCATATGTGACATCAGCCCTGTAAGCCTCCTGTCTCTCAGTATCACCGAGACCATGTTGTATTGTCCCTACCGTCAAACCTAAAAATTTATATATCTTACCCATCCATTCACTATCTCTACTAGCAAGATAATCGTTAACTGTAATTACATGGACACCCTTCCCAGTCAGGCTATTGAGGTACACAGGTAGAGTAGCAACTAGGGTCTTACCCTCACCTGTTGCCATCTCAGCGATCTTACCTTCATGAAGAACCACCCCTCCCATCAACTGGACATCGAAATGACGCATATTCAGGGTCCTTCTGGCTACCTCGCGGACAACAGCAAATGCCTCGCAGAGGATATCTTCTATATTAGCACCTCTATCAAGAGTCTCCTTAAATTCTGGTGTCTTTGCCTTTAACTCCTGATCAGAGAGCTCTTTGATTTTAGGTTCAAATTGATTTATCTTCTCCACGTAAACCTGCAGCCTTTTTATCTCTCTATCATTCTTACTCCCCACTATCTTCTTTAAAAATTGGCCTATCATTTTATCTCCATTAATAAATTATTCTCTTTCATGTAACCAGAAATTGAAAACTGATAAAAATCAAAGATTAAAGATAAAAAATCAAAATGACAGATTAAAAGTCAAAAATGAATAGAGAAACGAATACTTAACCTTGACAGTCAAGGGATAATTCTTACATTTTGATTTATCGTTTTGCATTTTGATTTTTTATTTTTAATTTGGTTTTGAGTAGCTCAACTTTTTTACAAAAAGACCTAATATTATCTTAACATAAAATGTCTTATAAACAAAAAAAACCCTGAAGAGTTAACTAACTCTATCAGGGTTCTCCTTATCTCGTAATAATGGTAATTAAACTGAAGGGCTCTAATAATAATCTAAATTGTTATCCAGGATATATCTGAATGGGTTTACCTGAACACCATTTACAATGACTTCGTAATGGAGATGAGAACCTGTACTACGTCCTGTATTCCCTACTAAAGCTATAAGCTGTCCCCTCTTTACCCTATCACCAACCTTTACTAAGTGCTTCGAATTATGACCATATCTGGTAACAATACCATATCCATGATCGATCTCCAATACATTCCCATATCCGTAATCCCTCCCTGTACGAATCACAACCCCGTCCGCAGGAGAAATAATAGAAGATTTGATCCTTGTGGCAATATCTAACCCTTCGTGCATCTCCCTTACACCTGTAAATGGTGACTTTCTGTAGCCAAACCTTGAAGTAACCCATCCCTTTGTCGGCCATATAGAGGGAGTAGCAGAAAGGAGTGATGTCTGATCCTTGAAGAATTCATCCAATTTCTGGAAACTTATCTCCTGTAAGTCGGCCTGAAGTTTAAGATGTTTCAGATCTTCATGCAGACCCCCAATAATACTACCAGAATGATCCTTTGAGGTTGAATAAAAACTCTCGGATCTTTCTTTATCTGCCCCACCAACACCCCATGCTTTGTGGAAGGAATTCTCAGAGTCCTCTAATGAAGTCATAATCCGCAACTTCTTATCGAATATCTCAAGCCGCACCATCTGACCCTCAAAGTCCTTGACCCTTTGAGCAAATTTCTCTATCTGTGCCTTTTGGATCTTTGTTTCCTTACGAAAACCCTCTATCTCCGCTACCTCCTTTTTCATCTCTATATAACGATTAGTAAAAAAAATAGAGGTAACAATGGAACAGATTATAAAGAGGCAGGAAAGGATGGTGAATGTCTGTACTATAAACTTTGATATAATGATTTTACGAGGCTTGCCAATCATATCAGGAAACACCATTATTGTATATTTTCCTTTCATTATACCTCCTTTCAGTCAAATTATGTAGTTTATGCAGATTTAATTAAAGTTTTATATTTTTAACACATCTATCATACTTTTGTCAAGTGATTTTTCGGCTTGCTATTTTATTTAACCCCCACCAATCATTAACTCAGAGACCCTTATACTTGGAGACCCAATCCGACCAAAGAAGCGTAAGTTGTTGGCAACACCATCTAG
>CAJVYE010000004.1 GCA_913009285.1 uncultured Nitrospirota bacterium
ACACGACGCTCTTCCGATCTAAGCTCTGCTTTCTATAGTCAAAGCAGAGCTTTTCCCAAAGTTTATATTAGCCTTTTTTTTATACGCATTACTATACACTCCGTAGAACCTTATTATCTGTTCACTCGTATTTGGTATATGTAATACCAATTGTGCTAAAAAATCCTCCGCATCAAAAATCTTAACCCATCCCGGACTTCCGTTATTATGCCCTATACATTGACAAATTAACTAAAAAATACATATATTTTAGTATTATACCCCTAGCTTGCTGATGATGATCAATAAGCCCTCTGTAAAGGTTATTTAAAAACGGTAATTTTTACCGAGAGCTTGTTGTGGTTGGATCGTGATTATGGGATCTTTAACCCAAATAATGCAATTGAAACCGTCATAATACTTGAAATCAGCACCGCCTGTGGCACTTCTTCAGCGTATTCTAACGATTTCAATTGCATTATTTGGGTTAAAGATCCCGCTTAACTGAAAGAAAACATATTCGTTACGTTTTCTATATATACAGGCCGAAACCCTTTTTACATTCAAAGCCAGGAGGCTATCATGCCTATGAACAAGAAATGGAGGCTGACGCTCAAGGATTTTACTGACGTCGTCCAGGACAACTCTCTTTCTCGTTGGCCACGGTTTTGGCATTGGATGAACCGTATCTGGACTTTCATCTCCACCGTGGTGGACTACATCCGGTCATCTTTTATTACGAAGATGATCCTCGTCTCGTGGATTCTGCTGGCCGGTGCTGTAATAATCTCTGGTGGCGCTTCCTATCTAGTAGCCATGCCTGCTCTAGAAGACGAGATAGAGTTCACCGGTAAGACTACGGTTACCATCTTCGCGTCCACCAATATTCTTCTTTTCGAGGAGGAAGGCGGCGCCACAGAGCTTCAGCTCT
Source organism: uncultured Nitrospirota bacterium (assembly GCA_913009285.1). Classification (GTDB taxonomy): domain Bacteria; phylum Nitrospinota; class Nitrospinia; order SZUA-224; family SZUA-224; genus SZUA-224. Next base: position 911 of record CAJVYE010000004.1, read on the forward strand.
ATCTAGACAACATCATGGAGGCCGATGTGGATGACCGTATTGTAGAAGCCCTCGTGTTCGACAAACAGTTGAAGGTTCTTGCGCGAAAGGACAAAAACAAGATCAACGAGTATGGCGTGGCCAAAAAGTGGAAGCATTTGAAAAGCATCAGCAAACTCCATGTCATTAATGAAGAGGAGAAGAGCTTTCTTACCATAGCGGCTCCGGTCGCCTACAGTGAGGACACGGATCCTGTGGGCTACGTGGTCTTCATATTCAGCCAGACTCCTGTGGAACACGCGAAGGCCAAGATTATACGGCAGACCATTATCCTTTTGGGGCTCATGATCCTGCTAGGCGGAGCGTATATCGGCTGGATCATGTACCGCCGTTTATCTCCAGTCCGCAAGGTTACCGAGGCCTTCGAAGCTATGAACAAGGGTAACTTTAACGTTGAAGTTAAGGTTCCCAAAGGCGACGATGAGATCGCCAAGCTGGCCATGGCAGCTAAGAAGCACCAGGGCATTCAACGGCGGGTTAGGAAGTACACTCACCCGGCTTGCCAGCAGATCGTGGAGGGCAAGATCCCCGAGGAGCCGAGGGAGAAATCCCTTATCCACGTTTTCATTGACATCGTAGACTTTACGAAGCGCACCCGACTGTACCCCATCGAAGAGACTGCGAAAGAGCTCAACACTTTCTTCGATCTTTTTGAGCTGTGGGCCAGACGCTTCGGGGGAATCCCCATGAATTACATGGGGGATGGCATCTACTACGTTTTTGGCCTCATGAAAAAAGAGGCTATCGACCTTGTGGACGCCCAACAGGCATTTATGTGTATGATTGGCGTACAGCTTTTCTTCAACACCTACGCTTATCTTCAAAAAGATCGACAAAACAAATTTCCTATCGTCTGCCGGATAGGAATATCGACAGGGAAAGCTCTGGTTGCTAGGGTAGGTTCAAGCTACATGGCCATGGGCGATTCTGTCAACTACGCCGCTCGGCTCCAGGGTAAAAGTAACCCCGGCAAGATCGCCTGTGAGAATCACGTCCAGCTTAACGCCGCCTGGCCGCTCAAAGAAGGAGAAGAAAAAGAGCTGCCTAAGAAGGAGCTAGTGAAAGACCGTGCCAAATGGAAGCGTAGATATGCTGTCACGGAGAGGCCGTACATGATGCGTGTGAAGGGATATGGCCAAAAACGCCTCCCTATCTTCCACGTTAAAGGCCTTGTGGATTCTGCGGACAACGAAAGGTTGCGGAAGCACCTGCAAGAGTTCGTAGAAAATCCCGAGACCCTCTCCATCCTGAAAAGGGCTTTAAGCCCTGAGGATCTAGAGGCCTTCAAGGTTCATCTGGCGGATCAGTTAAGCGTAGAAAGGCTATTACTACAAGATCCCGAACCCGAATGGTTCATCCCCGAAGAAAAGAAGTGGGAGGGGAAGGCCAACGGTGACAATGAGGAGGAGTAATCCTGAGCTTAAAAAGGGCTCTTCGTATGTGCAACGTGTGTGAGGAGCCCTATAATTTTATAATAATTTATTTTCCTTTCTATTCTTCTTTGGATGATCCTCTGTTTAACGTTTTGACTTTTAAGTTTTTCAAAAAATTATAGCGTTTATACGCAATGGGGTGATCTGGATCCAAATCCAATACTTCCTGATAATATTGCTTGGCTGTTTGATGGTCTTTGCGAACAAAGGCCTTGTTGGCCTTTTTCAATTTATCCTTAATTTTTTTTTGTCTTATAGCTTCCCATTTTTTATGTTGTTTTACTAAACTATATCGATAAGGATTTTCTTTTAGTTCCTCTATGGCTACTTTTATTTTCTGGATCGCCAAGTAAATTGCTTTAGAATTTTGATCATTATCATAAATTTTACGAGCTTCAGATAGAGCAGATTCAACTGTTGCTTTAGGCAAAAGGGTTGTTTTTTTAGGCTCTAGCTCTACTTTTACTTCTGCGACTTTGGGCACTACCTTTTTTACAATAGCCTTGCGTTTTATTGGCTTTAGTCTTTTTTTGCTTAACTTAATCTTTCGGGTTTTTTGGGCTTCCTCAAAATTTTTGTAAATCATTGCTATGAACTGTTCATCTTCGGAAGCCAATTCGTATTCATCATTGCCTTCGGTTGGTTCTTCAAGATACGCTTCAGTTGCTTTGACGGCATCGTACGCCTTCTTAATATCTCCTTCCTCATCCATTTTTCGCGCAAATTTTAAAGCCAAGGCCACCAATGCTTTTTCGTCATTTTTATTAAGTTTAATATTAATCCTTCTTAATTCTTCAAGGGTAATTTGAATATCTACCAACGTTTTATCATCATACTTTGCCTGACTCAAAAGCTCGACCAGATTATTATATTTCTTATCATAGTTTCTTTCGAAAGTGCTTAATTTAGCTTTGATTTTCATAAATTCTTTTTCAGCCTTTTTATGTTCGGCATCGCCAGGATTACTTAAATCCATAGCCCTTTGGCAATATTCCATAGCCCATAAATATTTATTGAAATGTTCTATGTTATTACTTGTGAGGTGTTTGGAACGATTTACGTAATATCTAGCTGTTGCCTGAACACCCTCTTTAACTTTTTCACATCGATCGACATCTTCGGGTTTTAGGTCTTGTTTAGAACATCGTTCTTTGTTAAAAAAAGTGGCTGCAGTCACGTAATCGCCGCGTTGTAAAGCTGCAAAGGCATATTCACGGTTGGTTAATTTGAATTTTTCAAAATTTTTCTGCGGAGACAAATGAGTACAAGCAGCCGCTGAGGCAACCAGGTAAGCTAAAAAAGCAAGAGTATAAATTTTCCTAAATCTTGCCAAATGTTTTATGTCGTCCGATGAATTTAGCACATCAGAGACTAAATTGAGAGCCTGTCCTGTTTCAATATCTCGCTCAATGTTAGGAATGAAAAGGTTTTTTTTAAGAGTTGGAACATCCGCCTTTTTAGATTGAAAAAACTTGTCTACTTTGAAACGCGCTGACGCCTCAGGCCGGGACTGAGTTAGCGCTTTGCAGCTTTTTTGGAATTCAGCCGGATTGAACCTTGGGTGAGTGTGAGGGCTAATATTCATAAGAATGCAGATTACATTCAATAGTACACAAATGCAAATGAATTGTTACAATCAATTTATAAAATTATACTTTGATATAAAAATTAAAAAAAGTCAAGAACATTTTCAAATCCTCGGTATAACAGTGCCTGAGAAGATGTGAGATTTATCTCTAATGCGCCAGCGACGATTCATCCTTTTGGACTTTCTTGGTGTTTTGGGCAGAGCACCCTTTTTTTGCTTTGGCTATATTTCATCTCATTGAAAAATAGCCTTGACTATTTTTCAGTATTATGAATAATAGTCATTATGGAAAGTAGACTCATTTATGTTAAAATCTGGCAGGAACTTGTCAGAGACAGAGCCATCTTCCTCGCTTAAAAAATTTCAAAACACTCTCAACATACCGGCAGTTCAGCTTATAAATGATAGGGAGGGATACCGGATCATATCGAATGAGAATCAATCTATACTGGTCGCTCCAGCATACCAGTGGCTTTCCAGGTTACCGTAAAGAAATGTACAAGCAAGAGATTGATAGGAAATTCCTTTTTTTTCTCTATGTCTTTCTCTGGTTCTGCTGCTGGTTTATTAAATTATCGTTTATCTTACCCTCTTTTTTTAGCATCCTAAAATATAGTTGACAATAGGTATAATTAAGGTATAATTATTATATATTATGGATTTTGAATTTGATTCCCAAAAAAGCGACAGCAATAAGAAAAAACATAGGATTGATTTCTATGAAGCTCAAAAACTGTGGGATGATCCTGATTTAATTGAAATTCCTTTTAAAACCAGTGATGAACAAAGATATTTAGTAATTGGAAAAATATTAGGAAAGTATTGGTCAGGAATAATTACTTATCGTGGAGAAAAGGTAAGAATTATTTCCGTAAGACGATCAAGGAAAGAGGAGGTTGAATTATATGAAAGCTAAAGATATTGACAAAAAATTTGATGAAGGAAAGGATATCTCCAAACACCTTGATGTTTCAAAAGCCGGAAGACCGAAGCAAGAACAGAAAAGGGTTAATGTAGACTTCCCTTTATGGATGATACAGCAATTAGATAAAGAAGCAAGACGGTTAGGTGTTCCTCGTCAGTCAATAATTAAAGTATGGGTAGCTGAACGGCTTGAAAAAGCGTCTTGAAAAAAAACTAACGATTTAATACTCCCCTCTATCCAGCGTCCTGTACTGTATTGACTCTGCCACATGATCTCCATGAATATCCTCTGCTCCGGCAAGGTCGGCTATTGTACGGGAAACCTTTAGTATCCTGTTATAAGCACGAGCGCTCAGACCGAGTTTGTTTATTGCCATCTCAAGTAAATCCTTAGATTCCTTCCCTACCTGACAATACTTATTGAGTTGCCTCGAATCCATATGTGCGTTACAGTATATATTTTCGTTTTTAAACCTCTGCTGCTGTATCATCCGTGTCTCCTTAACCCTCTCCCTGATTTTGTCTGATATTTCACCATTGTTGTCAGATGTCAGCTCCTGATACCTCAGGGCAGGGACATCTATATGGATATCGATTCTGTCCATGAGGGGACCGGAGATTCTGGATATATACTTCTTTATCAGCATGGGGGAACATGAACACTCCTTTTTCGGATCGGTCTTGTAACCGCACGGGCAAGGGTTCATCGCTGCTACTAACATGAAACGGGAAGGATATGTAATAGAGGTAGATGCCCTTGAGATGGTCACCTTCCCATCCTCAAGTGGTTGTCGCATTACTTCAAGGACATTCCTGGTGAACTCTGGGAGTTCATCAAGGAATAGCACGCCATTATGTGAAAGGCTCACCTCGCCAGGCATAGGTATATGTCCACCACCTATAAGTCCTGCATACGATATGGTATGATGCGGAGAACGAAAAGGACGGGTCACAATAAGCGCTCTGTTATCCCTAATCATCCCCATGATACTATGTATCTTTGTGGCCTCTATAGATTCTTCAAGAGACATATTCGGAATTATCGTGGGGATTCGCTTTGCAAGCATTGATTTCCCTGATCCCGGGGGACCTATCATTATTATGTTATGTCCGCCTGCTGAAGCTACCTCTAATGCCCTTTTCACATGATGCTGGCCCTTCACATCGGAGAAATCTATAGGGTACTTTAAGTTATCATTAAAATACTTATTGATATCTATCTTCTTTGGCTGGATGGTAACCTTACCACTTAAAAACTCCACTACCTGGGGAAGATTCTCAACAGGATAGACATCTATCCCCTCTACTACTGCTGCTTCAGCAGAATTTTCAGCAGGGAGGAGTATACCTTCAATTCCTTGTTCAGATGAGGACCTTTTAATCTTCATCTCCTTGGAGGCCACGGCTATCGGGAGGGCGCCCTTTATCGGTTTTATCCTTCCGTCAAGTGAGAGCTCTCCCAGGATGATATAGCGCCTTACAAGATCCTTTTCGAGAAACCCCATGGTGTTGAGGATAGCCACAGCTATCGGAAGATCAAAGGCAGAGCCTTCCTTTCGTATATCTGCTGGTGCAAGGTTAACAGTGATTTTTTTCAATGACGGGAATTCAAATCCACTATTCTTGATAGCGGCCTTTACCCTATTCTGACTCTCTTTTACGGCTGTATCAGGTAATCCTACTGTGGAATAGCTAGGTAACATACCGTGAGATATATCTACTTCAACCTCTACCATGTGTGCATCTATTCCATAGACAGCACTGCTCAATACCTTTGAAATCATAAGAGATCCCTCTGAAAATACCCCCTTAACGTCTGAATAGCTGTCACTCCGAAGAATTTCATCCGCTTTTTCTTTAAATCGAAAATCGACAATCGTAAATCGAAAATAAAAGGGTTCTTCACTCTGTTCTGTAAGCCATCGTGGTCTTCATTATATAATCTTCTATCCCCGCATAAATGCTATGAGCAATCTTTTCCCTGTAATTCTTATTGCGAAGCCTCTTCTCCTCTGCTGGATTGCTTATAAAGGATGTTTCTATTAATACACTGGGCATATCAGCGCCATAAAGCACATAAAAAGGCCCACCTTTCAGCCCGAAATCTTTTATGTTTGAGTATGTCCTACTGAATTTATTGACAAGAGATCTATGGATTACGCTGGCTAGTTGAATTGATTCATTTATCTTGCTATTTGCCTTCATATCCGCCAATATAAACTGGACATCACTATTTATTTTTTGCCGGGTAGCCATATTTTCCCTTGCCGCTGTTTCTAATGCCCTTTCACTGAGTGCGTCACTCAGATAATATGTCTCAATCCCATTAACACCCCTCTGTCTGCTTGCATTTGTATGGATAGAGATGAATATATCAGCCTCCTTTTCATTAGCAATAAACGCCCTCTGCTCTAACTGGATATACACATCCTTCTCTCTTGTCAAGACTATTTTGTAATTACCTTCTTTCTCCATTATCCTTTTTAATCTCTTTGCTATATCAAGGACTACAGTCTTTTCTTGTAGTCCACCTCTCCCCGTTGCTCCTGCATCCTTGCCCCCATGTCCAGGATCTATAACTATCTTAGGGGTTCTCCTCTTACTTTTATTCCTTGCATATTTTTCCTTTATAGTAAGTGGTTTTTCTCTGCCGGTTTCCTCTACTTTCTTTTTGGTTGCAGGAAGAGGTGTACCCCAGACATCGATAACTATCCTGTAAGGATCATCCAAGGAAAACACCTTAAACTTGTCAATATTATCAATATCAAGAACAACCCTGACCACATCCTTCTTATTCTGTCCTGCCCTTATTCTCTTCAATAGGCCGTTATTTATTGAGATATTGTGTTCCTTTAAGTTCGGATCGATCACAGTGTTCAGAATATCTATATAGAACCTATTAGGATTTATCAAGCGATGTTCTCTGAACTTTGCCTTACCATCTATGTCGATTACAATCCTTGTGTATTTAGGGTTTGTCCATGGCCGTATATTTGTTACCCTGCACATCTTCTTTGCAAAGGAAACATTGGTACTAATAAGGATCAGGGAAAGAAAGACCGGTATATAACATAGATACCATCCCTTTTTATTCACCTTAAGCAGAGTACCTCCTTTCTCTATTGACAGACGTTACATATATCTTCTGCTCAAATATTAATCATTTTGCTACAACTGACATTCTTTTAATATGTTATTTAAAATATCTACAGGTTTATCCACAACTTTTTCACAATTTTTGTTGAAAAAGTGCTGGACGTAATTTTACTATTCTTTATTGTTTACTTATTATATATGCCTTTATTTCTTCCTCTAAGGGAGTGATATGCATTAATGCATCTTTCATAACTACATTTCAATAATACATAAAATATAATATAAATCAATTTAAAAATAAACACACTAAGAGCTCGCTAAAAAATAACTTAACATTCTCGCAACTAATCTTCAGGCTATCTTTGATCGATCCCTAAAAACTCAGGGGAAGAGTTGCAGACGATAGAGGTTGTAGTAGATCCCCTTTCTTTTGATCAGCTCCTTCGGAGTCCCCATTTCTTTTATCCTCCCATCCTTCATAACGATTATCCTGTCGACATACCGGATAGTAGAGAGTCTATGGGCAATTATTATTGATGTTCTCCCCTTGATCAGTTTTTGCAGTGCATCCCTGATAAGTATCTCTGTCTCTGTATCAACACTGGAGGTTGCCTCATCCAGGATTAGGATAGCGGGGTTGTAGGCAAGTGCCCTGGCAAAGGCAAGCAGCTGTCTCTGTCCCAGAGAGAGTGTACTTCCCCTCTCCTGGACTATCTCCTGGTAGCCATGCCTGAATCTCTCTATGAAGTTATGCGCGTTGACATAGGTAGATACCTTTTTAATATCATCGAGTGTGATATCTTTGTTATTAAGCCTGATATTCTCCTCTATATTTCCTGAGAAGAGAAACACATCTTGTTGTATCACTCCAATATGGTGACGCAACTGGTATTTATCTATGTCCCTTATATCAATACCATCGAGGAGTATCCTTCCCTTTTTTATATCGTAGAATCTTCCCAGGAGATTGATGATTGAGGTCTTTCCAGAGCCAGTAGCGCCCACTATGGCAATACTCTCACCCGGTTTGAGATGGAAAGAGATATCTTGCAATACATAGTTATTAGAATCTCCTGAATCGTATGAAAACCATACACCCTGAAACTCTATCTCTCCACATACCTTTTCAATCTTTACAGGTTTCTCTGGATTCGGTATATCCTCAGGTGTATCGATTACCTTGAAGATCCTCTCTGAGGATGCCATGCTCGCTTGCATGATGTTGAATTTTTCTGCAAGATCACGTAAAGGCATAAAGAACCGGAGGACATATTGTATGAATGCCACCAATACCCCTGGCAAAATGATCCCTTCCAGTATCTCTCCTCCTCCATACCATATAATCAATCCAATTGCCATGGCGCTTAGGACCTCTATAGTAGGGAAGAAAAGGGCATTGTATATGATAGATCTTATGAGTTCATCCCTATTTTCTATATTTATTTGCTTAAATCTGTTGAAATTTTTTTCTTTTCTGCCAAATACCTGAACCGTACTCATCCCTGATATATTCTCCTGTAGGTAAGAATTTAGCCGTGCAAGTGAGATTCTTGTCTTTCGATAGGCATCCCTTGCCTTTTTGCGGTAGAGTGCCATGATAATAAAGAGAAGTGGTATGATGGTGAATAAGATAAGGGCCAATCTCCAGTCCATGTATACCAGGACACAGGCTATTCCAATGAGGGTGAATATATCACTGAAGATAAAGACCAGACCCGATGTAAGCATCTCATTTAAGACCTCTACATCGTTGACCACACGTGTCATAAGCCTTCCCACAGGGTTTCTGTCAAAGAAAGCTAATGACATCTTCTGGAGATGAGAGAATATATTTACCCGGAGATCATACATCACCCTCTGCCCTGTAAGGTGCATCATATATACCTGGAGATACTGTAGGACAAAGCCTGTTATGAGGATAGCAATATAGATCCCGGCTATAATATTCAGTCCTTCTATCTTTTTCTGGCTTATGTAATCATCTATGGCAATTTTGGTAAGGTATGGTCCTGCAAGGTGGAGGAGGGATATGATTATAAGGAGAAGGACAGAGATGACTACTTCCAGGCGGTAAGGTGCAATATATCTTAAGAGTCTCTTTATCAGTTTGGCATCGTATGCCTTTCCCAGTATCTCATCCTCAAGAAAATTGTTGGCAAATCCTCTCATCATGTCTTAGATGGCTCCATTTATAGTCTATTCTCCTTCACCTCATTAGTCATACGAGCTCCATTTCTAGCCCAAGCATCTGTTGCCGGTAGATATTCTGGTATATCCCCTTTATAGAGATGAGTTTTTTATGATCCCCCACCTCTGCGATTCTGCCCTGATCCAGTACAACTATCATGTCAGCATCTTTTATTGTTGATATCCTGTGTGATATCATAATTGTTGTGATCCCTTTCATCACCTTTTTCATTTCTCTCAATACCTTTTCCTCCATCTGTGCATCCAGGCTGGCAAAGGCATCGTCCAGTATCAAGATTTTAGGTCTCCTTAGTATGACCCTGGCAAGGGCAAGCCTCTGCCTCTGACCGCCGGACAGGGTTACTCCTCTTTCTCCTAATAGCGTATCCATACCGTTGGGAAATCTCTCTATCTCCATAGATAATCCAGAGATAGAGGCTGCTTTCCATATATCTTCATCACTTGCACCATCATGTGCTCCAAACAGGATATTCTCTCTTATGGTATCAGAGAAAAGTAAGGGTTCTTGCTCGACATAGCCTATACTTTTCCGAAGGAGGTCTATAGGAATCCTTTTGATTTCCACTCCATCAACAGTAAGACCGACACCATCTATATCATATATCCGTGGTATAAGCTTTACCAATGTGCTTTTTCCCGACCCAACGGGACCAACCAGTGCAGTGATACTCCCTTTCTTTATCTTCAGGTTTATTCCATGGAGGACATCTCCCCTATCTGGATAATAAGAAAAGTTGAGATCTTTAAATTCAATCTCCCCTTTTATCTCTGTTATAGGTAATTTATCATCCCTGTCTACCATCTCAGGTTTGATGTCGAGAAATTCCTCTATCCTCTCCATCGCTGCTATCCCCCGCTGGATAAGATTAATAACATATCCTGTTGCCATCATCGGCCATGTCAGCATAGCGAGATAGCTATTAAACGCGACGAATGCGCCGAGACTCATCCTACCTGTAATGACATCTCGACCACCAATCCAGAGGACTATTACAGCGGTAAGGCCGGCAATAAATATCATCATACTGGGAAGAAGTGTCCTAATCTTTGTTAGAGAAAGGTTCTTTCTGATATACTCCTGATTGATTCTCTTGAATCTTTCCAGAGTGCTCTCCTCACAGACATATGCTTGGACCACTCTTATCCCTGAAATGGATTCCTGGACTATTGTACTCAGATTAGAAAGTCCCACCTGAACATCTTTAAATTGATTACGTATTCCACCAATGATCCTGTATACGATGAAGGAGAGAATTGGTAAGGGGAGAAGAATAAGAAGTGTTAAACGTACATTTATGATAATCATTAATATAAGACATGTAGAGACAGTTACTATAGTATCGACAATGATCAAAACGCCGAATCCCAATAGTTCTCTGACTGCTGTCAGGTCATTGGTAGCCCGTGACATGATGTCTCCGGTCTTTGTGTGCTGGAAGAATGACCATGAGAGTCTTTGCAGGTGGGCAAAGTAATCGTTTCTGAGATCGCATTCTACCTTTCTCGATGGAGTGAATAGGTGTTTACGCCAGTAGAATCTGAATACTCCCTGAAATATTGCTACAATAAGGATTAATCCTGAGTAACGAATTAGTATGGTGGTTGCTGGTCTTTGGGGAAGGAGATCTATAGCCTCCTTTATAATCCATGGGATGATCAAGGCAAGGGCATCTGCGATAAGTAGGGCTATGATCCCTCTGATCAGGTCGTTGTAATATTTAACGGTATATCCTGCTAATCTTCTTAGTGTGCCTATTTGAGACATATATAGATATTACCATAAATGTAAGCGTTCACAGAACACTGAAATTGGAAATTGGAAATTGGAAATTAGGTAATAGTTCGACCTGTGCGGTTAGCTGTTAGCCATTAGCTTCTGGATAAAATAGTCTCCTCTTTGCTAACGGCTAATAGCTAATGGCTAACAGCACAGGTTGAGAAAACTGTAAACCGATAACTGTGAACTGATAACTGATTAGAAGTATAGATGGCAATACAATCCATAAATATACCGACGATAGTCCTTGAACCCGGTAGGACGAATGTATCCCGGGAGATCAAAAAAGCTGTTCCTGCAAATGATCAGGTGCCGGAGCCTATCCAATCGTCAGGTTCTGCCCCCCAGAATAAAATCGAATATCTGGTAGACAAGGTAACAGAATTAAGCAGAAATCTGAACATTAAACTCTCTTTTTCCATTGACGAAGAGTTGAACATGGTGATCGTTACGATTACCAGACCGGGAATAGAACCCGGGAGTGAACTAGAGGTCATCCGCCAGATCCCCCCTGAGGAGATGGTGGAATTTGCCAGAAGATTTAAGGAACTAAATGATGGCGGGGAAACGGAAGTGTTTATACCCGGCCTGAAAGTTTAAGTTTTAAATGTAAGCGTTCACAGTTCACGGTTTACAGTTAACAGTTGATGAAAACAGAATGGTAACTATTCAGCGAATTATAAAATTGTTTGTTTTAGCCCTGAAGGGGCATAAGCACATAGCCGTGGGTAAAGCCCACGGACCAAGATATATCAAAATTTATAGCCCTGAAAGGGCGGAAGAAAATAGTTATTGTTTCTTCGCTCAGATTTATCTTTCACCCCTTCGGGGCTGGATGTTTCTTTTTTTCCTTTATCCGTGGGCTTCACCCACGGCTATATGCTTTCAGCCCTTCGGGCCTAAATTAGATTTATCAAAAAAATACGCTGAATAGTTACACAGAAAGTAAAAGGAAATTGAAAAAAACTGTAAACTGTAAACTGATAACTGTGAACGGGTACGGGAGACTTATATGATAGCTATTGTCGATTATGGAATGGGGAATTTAAGGAGTGTTCAGAAGGGGTTTGAAAAGGTAGGATATACCGCGGTTATTACAGGTGACCCCAACATGGTCATGGATGCCGATGCCATTGTCCTACCAGGTGTTGGCGCCTTTAGAGATTGTATGAAAAATCTTGAGAAGGCAGGATTGATCGACCCAATCAAGGAATTTATTAATAGAGGTAAGCCATTTCTGGGTATCTGCTTAGGTCTTCAACTTCTCTTTACAGAGAGTGAGGAGTTTGGTATTCATAAGGGACTCGATATTATAAAGGGGAGGGTTGTTAGATTTCCTGATAATCTCAACACTACTAGGTTAATCAAGATTCCTCACATGGGCTGGAATAGTGTAAAGATAAAAAAAAGGGTGTCTATCTTTGAAGGGATTCCGGATGATGCATATTTCTATTTTGTGCACTCCTATTATGTTGTGCCGACAGATGGAGATGTGATTGCTATGACTACCAACTATGGAGTTGAGTTCACTTCTGCTATTGCGTCAGATAATCTGTTTGCTGTTCAGTTTCATCCGGAGAAGAGTCAGGAATTGGGTCTTCAGATATTAAAGATTTTTGGAGAGATTACTAAATAAAATGCTTATTATACCGGCTGTAGATATCAGGAAAGGTAAGTGTGTCAGGCTTCTTCAAGGGAGAATAGATAGAGAGACTGTCTATTCTGATGATCCGATATCAATGGCGCAGAGATGGGAGGAATTGGGTAGTGAGCTTATCCATGTTGTGGATCTCGATGGTGCATTTGAGGGGAGACCCGGGAATATGGATATTATTAAGAGGATGATCGCTTCTCTCAGGATTCAGGTGGAAGTAGGGGGTGGTATCAGGGATATAGAGACCATAGAGGATTATATTACAGGTGGTGCCAGCATGGTAATATTAGGGACAGTGGCGTTAGAGGATCCTGGATTTGTAGAGGATGTATGTAATAGGTTTCCAGGCAGGGTCACTGTCGGTATAGATGCAAGAGACGGTTATGTAGCTATTAAGGGTTGGACCGAGGTTACACGGGAGAAGGCATCCATGTTAGCAAGGAGATTTGATGGTTTGGGTATCACTGCTATCATTTATACAGATATTAAGAGAGATGGGATGCTAGTTGGTCCCAATGTCGAAGGTATTAAGGAATTTGCCTCTTCGACAGATATCCCTGTGATTGCATCAGGAGGTATATCCGGGATAGAGGATATAAAGAGGGTGTTAGATATTGAAGAATATGGTGTTACAGGTATTATAGTAGGAAAGGCCATATACGATGGAACGCTCGATTTTCAGGAAGCAGTTAAAATAGCGAATAGTCGTTAGTGAATAGTATTTAAAAGGATAAATATAAATACCTAATAGGAAATGTAATCTTTTGAATACTAAAAACTATATACTAACGACTATTCACTATGATGAGGTTTTAGATGTTAGCAAAGAGAATAATCCCATGTCTTGATGTAAAGGATGGGAGGGTGGTAAAGGGTGTAAACTTTTTGAATCTGAAGGATGCAGGGGATCCTGTAGAGGTAGCAGAGACCTATGAGAGAGAGGGTGCTGATGAACTTACTTTCCTCGATATAACAGCCTCACATGAGAAGAGGGATATTATTATTGATGTGGTTTATAGAGCCGCTGAAAGGGTCTTTATGCCCCTGACTGTAGGAGGAGGTATCAGGACACTTGAGGACATACGTGCACTCCTTAAGGCTGGAGCGGATAAAATATCGATAAATACCGCTGCTGTAAAGGATTCAATGTTTGTGAAGAGGGCCTCCGAGATGTTTGGGAGTCAGTGTATTGTGGTCTCTATAGATGCCAAGGAGGTTGTAGAGATAAATCTTAGCAATATTAGTAATAAGAGTAGTGATCAGAAGCAATGGGAGATATATACCCATGGTGGAAGGAGACCGACAGGGATTGATGCTGTGGAATGGGCTGAGAGGATGGAGGATTATGGTGCAGGAGAGATATTACTTACGAGTATGGATAGGGATGGAACAAAAGAGGGTTATGATGTAGAATTAACTAGAAGGATATCGGAGTCTGTTGGTATCCCGGTGATCGCCTCAGGTGGTGCTGGAAGTATTGAACATCTTTATGATGGATTGACAAAAGGGAAAGCAGATGCTGTTTTAGCAGCCTCTATATTTCATTATCGTGAATATACTATTAGAGAGGTGAAAGAGTATTTAAGAGAGAGAAAAATCATTGTCAGGATGTAAGAAGAAAACGGTGCTTGACAAAAATTGTTAATATTGCTAAATTTAGTATCTATTTTATAGCATTAAACTGTTTTGGAGGTATTTGATTATGGAGATTGGAAGGAGGGATATATTTTGCCAGGCGAGATCGGAAGAGCACACGTCTGAACTCCAGTCACATTCCTTTATCTCGTATGCCGTCTTCTGCTTGAAAAAAAAAAAAAAGTAAATATAAAAAAAATAATAAATAAAATAAAAAAAGAAAACATAGAAAATGACAATGCCATGAAAATATATGGTAGTAAGGAGAAAGCTATTAGAATCTGTG
>CAJVYE010000005.1 GCA_913009285.1 uncultured Nitrospirota bacterium
TTTGTCGAGGGCGTGAGTACGTAGCTCGTGTCTGATCTATTATCAGTATATCCACTTAAAATTTTATTTTGTTCTTTTTGTTTTAATGATACGGCGACCACCGAGATCTACACTCTTTCCCTACACGACGCTCTTCCGATCTCCCTCTATGTCCGTGAGATGTTTTCTTCCATATCTCACAGATACGATCTCCTGAACAGGTTATTGAGTCTTGGTAGGGACAGGTACTGGAGGAGTTTTGCTGTAAGCCAACTTTCTTCTATGGACGGCGGACTCTACTTAGATATTGCCACTGGCACAGCCGATGTGGCCATGGAGATAGCAAAGAGTGGATCTATCAATACCAGGGTAATAGGTGTAGATTTCAGTGAAAAGATGATAGAGTTAGGGATAAGAAAGATTAAAAAATGTGGGTTTGAGGATAGGATCAAACTCGGTTTTGCAGATGCACAGGCCCTTCCATTTAGTGATGGGTTCTTTGATGCTGCTATTGTGGCCTTTGGAATACGGAATCTATCCGATTTCCTGACAGGGATAAAGGAGATGAGGAGGGTTGTAAAGGTAGGAGGAAAGGTTGTAATCCTGGAATTTACTATTCCAGCCAATCATATTTGCCGGGGGGTCTATTATCTCTACTTCAGGAGACTCCTTCCTCTAATAGGGGGTATAATATCTGGTAAGAGGTATGCCTATAAGTATCTCCCTGAATCTGTGATGGAGTTTCCTGATCAGGAGGGATTAAAAAGGATGATGGAGGATGTTAGCCTGAAGGATGTTAGGTATTATAACCTGACTTTCGGGATAGTTGCTGTACATGTTGGGGTAAGATAAGGGACAGGTTATCTTTTTTCTTGACGGTGTGGATGTTTTATATTATCTTTATGAAGTATAGGATAAATATCATGCTGAAATATGGGTATTTAATTCGTTCACTATTAAGGATAAGATATTTAAAATAGGGAGGTGGGGGTTATGAAATGTCCAAAGTGTGGGTATGCAAGTTTTGAATATCTGGATGAGTGCAGAAAATGTGGTAGGGATTTGGTTAAGTTTAAGGAGGAGGCAGGTATATACATGGTAAGGCCCGGTGGTTTTGGGGGTCTGGGGTTGGTAGTGGCATCTTCAATGGAGGTGGCTGAAGATGTTGCTGTGGCAGAGGAGAGCGGTGAGACCATTTCTCAGGAGTCTCAAGAGGATGAGGAAGGTATCGTTATTGGTATGGAGATGGAGACAGAGACATCCCAGGAAGTCGAGAAAGGTGCTGCGGGTACAGAGATTAATGTTGAGGAGGAATCGACGATTGATATGACAGGGATGGAGGAGGTTTCAGAAGAGATTCCATTTGATATGAGTACCGGCGATGAGTCATTGGGAGCAGAGGTCTCTGAGGATGATATTTCTGTGATGGAAAGTCCTGATGAGGCTATTTCTCAGGAGGATGAGAAAGGTATTGATATTGATATGGAGATGAAGACAGAGACATCACAAGAAGTCGAAAAAGGCGCTGGAGATGTAGGGATGAATGTTGGGGAGGTATCTGGGGCTCCCGTGGATATAGAGGACAAGAAAGAGGAATCAGAACCTTTTATCTCTGTAGATGAAGACTATGGGGATATTGATATAGATGATATAGATATTGATATAGGAGATGATGATATCCCTTCTGACGACAAGACGTCACAATAAGAGCTTGAAGTGAGGATCAGCAATTCTCGGTGAACATAGAGTATGTTTTGATCTCTTTTCCTCTCTCAGAATTTTTTTTTGCTTTTATTATCATAAAGATAAGGTAACAAAAGAAAAAATGAAATTGTTCAGAAAAGAGATCAAAACATACTCTAACAGTGCGAAATCATGTTAATGTATTTGCCGTAACGTCTTAATTAACAGTATATTACAATTCATCGAGAATTGCTGAGTGAGGATTGATAGAATTTATTATAAGGTGTAAAGTAGAAGGTGAAAGATGGGAGTGGGATAATATCTGAGGATAAGGAAGTATCTACTTATAATGTTTCTGATATTGTCACAGGCAATGATGTTGTAAAAGTGGGGTTCTGGAGAAGATTTTTTGCAATCTTTATTGATCTTTTTATACTTGATATTTGCACAAGTCTCAGTACTTACCCTCTGCATAAAGGATTTGAACTATACGATTTAGATCTCCTTTCCTTCCTTATAGAGGATGATTTCGGGGTATTAAGAGGGCTGATTTTATACTTTACCTTCTATACAATTATAGCTTTGATACTGGGTTGTTTTTATTTTACCTATTTTCATGGATCTATTGGGCAGACTATAGGGAAGAGGCTTTTCAAGATAAGGGTTATCCAGATGGATGGAGCAGAGCTGACATGGGGGGTGGCCTTTATAAGGTGGGTGGGATATTTTGTCTCATTATTCCCATTTTTCTTAGGGTTTGTGTGGGTAGCCTTTGATAGGAATAAACAGGCATGGCATGATAAGATTGCCAGTACATATGTAGTTAGGGTATAGAAAAGGATAGCAGACGGCTGAATTTTTGCAGTTCAAGGAGGTTTTTGTAATGCTTAAAAAGAGATATTTATTGGCTCCTGGTCCAACCCCGGTTATTGAAGATGCCTTATTAGAGATGGCAAGGCCTATACTTCATCATAGGACACCTCAATTCAGTGCCATAATAGGAGAGGTTAAGGAGGGGCTTAAGAATCTATTCCAGACAAAAGGTGATGTTTTGATATTGAGTGCGTCGGGTACCGGTGCTATGGAGGGCTCTGTTTCAAACCTCTTTTCCCCCGGGGATAATGTTATTGTGATTAATGGTGGGAAGTTCGGTGAGAGATGGGTAGATATATGTAAGTCATATGGACTGAATATACAGGAGATTAATGTAGAGTGGGGCAAGGCGGTTGATCCATCTATTGTTAGAGATGCCTTGAAAAAGAATAAAGAGATTAAGGGGGTCTTTGTTCAGGCAAGTGAGACCTCTACTACGGTTGCACATCCGGTTAAGGAACTTGCTGATATTGTGAGGGAGAGGGATGATACCATCCTAATAGTAGATGGAATAAGTGGTGTGGGGGTATTTGATATCCCTATGGATAAATGGGGAATAGATGTATTGGTGTCTGGTTCACAGAAGGCATTGATGCTTCCACCAGGTTTGTCATTTGTTGCATTGAGTGATAAGGCATGGCGGTTTTCAGAGGATGCAAAGCTTCCGAGGTATTATTTTGATTTCAGGAAGGAGAGGGATAAATTAAGGGATAATACGACAGCTTATACCCCTGCAATATCATTAATAGTCGGCCTTAGGAAGGTCTTACAGAATATCAGGGAAGAGGGGCTTGAGACTATCTTTGCCAGACATGAAAGGTTGGCTATGGCTACAAAGGCGGCTATCCTTGCACTTGGATTAAGGCTTCTTGCCCCTGATTCACCGAGTAATTGTGCTACAGGATTCTTTGTCCCGGATGGTATAGATGGAGGAAAATTTGCGAGGTTTCTTAGGGATGAATTAGGTATTACCATTGCTGGAGGACAAGGACATCTGAAGGGTAAGATCCTCAGGATAGCCCATATGGGGTATATTGATATATTTGATATAATTGTGGCAGTCTCGGGTTTGGAGATGGCATTAAAGAGATTTGGATATAAGGTGGAATTTGGGAGAGGCGTTGCTGCTGCTCAGGAAATATTATATGGAGGGATAGATGAAGGTACTGGTGACTGATGATCTTTCAGAAAAGGGGATTGAGATACTCAAAAGGGAAGATGACATAGAAGTTAATGTGAAGGTCGGACTCTCTATGGAAGATCTGATTGCTAAGATGCCAGATTATGATGCACTCATTATACGGAGTGGTACAAAGGTCACTGCCGATGTGATAGATGTGGCAGATAACCTGAGGGTGATCGGGAGAGCAGGGATAGGGGTGGATAATGTGGATATAGATGCGGCAAGCAAGCGAGGTATTGTTGTCATGAATACACCTGAGGGGAATATTATTACAACTGCGGAACACACCATATCTATGATGCTTGCCCTTTCCAGAAACATCCCCCAGGCAAATGCATATGTGAAGTCAAAGGGGTGGAAAAAGAAGGGGTTTATAGGTGTAGAGGTATTTAATAAGACCCTTGGTGTTATTGGGCTGGGGAGGATAGGGAGGGTTGTGGTTAAGAGGGCGCATGGATTAGAGATGAATGTGATTGCCTATGATCCCTTTATTTCAAAGGATACAGCTCATAAGATAGGTGTTGAATTGGTAGATATGGACGAACTTCTTAGGAGATCAGACTATATCACGGTTCATGTGCCTAAGACAGAAGGGACGATCCATCTTATTGGTGCCAAAGAATTCGGGATGATGAAAAAGGGGGTAAAGATAATCAATTGTTCAAGGGGTAGTATAGTGGATGAGGAGGCCCTTTATCAGGCAATTGTTGATAAACAAGTAAGTGGGGCTGCCCTTGATGTATTTGAAAAGGAGCCCCCTGTGGATAATCCCCTATTGGAATTGGATGAGGTGATATGTACTCCCCATCTTGGTGCATCCACAGGTGAGGCTCAGGAGAATGTGGCGATTGCTGTGGCAGAACAAATTGTCGATTTTCTTAAAAAGGGAGAGATAAGAAATGCCATAAATGTACCATCTATAGATGTTGAGGATTTGTCAAAGATACGTCCATTTCTCTCTCTTGCTGAGAAATTGGGAGGTTTTCAGGGGCAGTTAGTAGAGGGAGGGATAAGGGAGGTTACTGTAAAGTATAGTGGGGATGTAATCGATTTAGGTGTGAAACTGGTTACAGCATCGGTATTGAAAGGCCTTCTTCAGGTATTTGTTGAGAGTAGTGTAAATTTGGTTAATGCATCTCTTATTGCAGAAGAGCGGGGTATCAGGGTATTGGAGACAACAAGTAGTGAGGTGGAGGATTTTACAAGTCTAATAGGGGTAAAGATAAAGACCGATAAGGAAGAGAGAGAAATCGATGGGACGATTTTTGGAAAGGAAGAACCCCGTATAGTGAGGGTAGATGATTATCATATAGAGGCCATACCTTTTGGTAATATGCTTTTCTTCTCCAATGTAGATGCCCCGGGCGTTATAGGTAGGATCGGGATGATTCTGGGTAATAATAATATTAATATTGCAGGGATGCATTTAGGGAGGACAAAAGCTCATGGAAAGGCGGTGGCCATTGTTAATGTGGATTCACCTGTCACTGAAAAGGCATTGAAAGAGATCAGGAATATGCAAGATATCATTTATGCCAAGAGGATTACGTTGTAAGATTTACGATTTTCGATTGTCGATTTTCGATTTAGAAATTGAGCTTCCATTAAAGATGGTGATGATGTGGGGAAAGTGATGATAAAAGTTCTAAGAGTTCTCAGAGATTTTTTTTTGCGATCTCTGTGTGAAATAATTTATTTTTTTTTAATCGAAAATCGAAAATCGAAAATCGAAAATTGATTTAAAAGGAGCACAGATGTCTGTTGTTGTAGTAGTAGGTACACAGTGGGGTGATGAAGGCAAAGGTAAGATTATAGATGTCCTTACCGAAGATGCAGATGTTGTTGCCCGTTATCAGGGAGGACATAATGCAGGCCATACAGTAATGATTGGGGAAGAAAAGTTTATCCTTCATCTTATCCCCTCTGGAATACTCCATCCTGGCAAGATATGTATTATAGGTAATGGAGTGGTGATAGATCCATCTGCCCTTATCAATGAGATCAAGTTGCTCAGAGAGAAGGGAATTGAGGTTGACAATAATTTCTTTATTAGTGATAGGGCTCATCTCGTCATGCCGTACCATCTAATCTATGACATAAGTGGTGAGGAGAGAAGAGGTGATAATAAGATTGGCACCACTGGAAGAGGGATTGGGCCATCCTATACTGACAAGGTTGCCCGTACAGGTCTCAGGATGGCGGATTACCTGGACAAAGATCTCTTTCATGAAAGATTAAAGGCAAATATGTTCGATAAGAATCTTTTTTTGACTAAACTTTATGGTAATGAGGCATTAAAATTTGAAGAGGTCTTTGATAAGTTCATGGAGTATAGAAAAGAGATAGAGAGATATGTAACCGATACTAATATTACACTAAAGAATAGTATATCAAAGGGGAAGAACATATTATGTGAAGGGGCTCAAGGTACAATGCTTGATATTGATTTTGGTACTTATCCATTTGTTACCTCTTCTAATTCCACAGCAGGGGGTGTCTGTACAGGCCTGGGCATAGCTCCTACTAGGATAGATAAGGTTATCGGTGTGGTTAAGGCATATACCACCAGGGTTGGTGAGGGGCCATTTCCTACTGAGTTGTTAGATAGTGATGGTATGAAGCTTAGGGATCGTGGAAAAGAGTATGGGGCAACTACAGGGAGGCCGAGGAGGTGTGGTTGGTTTGATGCCGTAGTGGTAAGATATGCTGCATGGATAAACGGTCTGGATACCATGGCTCTCACCAAGTTAGATGTCCTTGATAGATGTGAAAAGATCTATATTTGTACCGGGTATCGATACAATGGGAAGATATTAAAAGAGATGCCATCCAGCCTGAGTATAATCAAGGAGTGTCAACCTATATATAAAGAAATGGATGGTTGGACTGAGGATATAACAGGAATAAATTCATTTGATGATCTCCCAGGGAATGCCAGGAGATATATAGAGGAGCTATCCAATATAGTCGGGATAGACTTCTGTATTATCTCTACTGGACAGAAACGGGAAGAGACTATATTATTGGATGGTCCTTTCTAGGGCCTTGAGTTTTTAGGTTTTTTCGTAAAAATGTTGAGCGACTCAAAAGTAAATTAAAAATGCAAAAACTATCCCTTGCCTGTTAAGGTAAGTATTCGTATCTCTATTCATTTTTGACTTTTAATCTGTCATCTTGATTTTTTATCTTTATTTTTTGATTTTTATTAGTTTTAAATTTCTGGTTAGTTCAACTTAAATACTAAAGAGACACTTTTTATGTTAATGTATAGAACGTCAGAATGATTTTATCTAACATAGGTATTATCCTCATTATTGCCCTCCTATTTTTTTATGGAGGTTATCGCATATATTCCTCTTATATTGCCAGGATTTTTGATGAGAATGATGAGAATACAACACCTGCATGCAGTATAAATGATGGTGTTGATTATGTCCCATCAAAGCCCTTTGTTGTTTTTTGTCATCACTTTTCATCTATAGCTGCCGCAGGACCCATTGTAGGGCCTACCATTGCCTTAATATACGGTTTTGTTCCGGTCTGGATATGGATTGTTGTGGGAAATATATTTGCTGGAGCAGTACATGACTTTACAGCAATGTTTACAAGTATCAGGGAGAAGGGTAAATCGATTGCAGATGTGGCTAATAGATCAATCGGGAGAGGCGCCTTTTTCCTCTTTATTATCTTTGCAATAATTGCTCTCATCATGGTTGCTGCGGTATTTCTAAGACTTACTGCAGCAGCACTTACCTCATTTGTTCCTCTACATGCGATAGGACTCTCTGAGACTCAAACATTATTAAAGACAAGGGTTATTGATGGGGTTGTTAAGGCGCAGATCGGTGGCATAGCATCGACATCAGTAATTATCATTACACTCTTTGCCCCTCTTTTGGGCTACCTTTTGTATAAGAGACGTATAAAGAATATCTTTGCCATTGCGATTGCATTGATTGTTTGTTTTGGTTCGGTCGTGATGGGTATGTCTTATCCTATATCAATAGATCCTATATACTGGATGGTGTTTTTATCCCTTTATACCTTTATTGCTGCCGGGATTCCTGTGTGGTTTATTCTTCAGCCAAGGGATTTTATCAACTCATTCTTTCTCTTCTTTGGAATAATTGCTATGGTGTTTGGGGCTATTCTTGCCGGTTTAAAGGGAGCCACATTTTCTGCCCCTGCATGGAATATAGGGATGGGTACGGAGAGGCTGGGACAGATATGGCCTATCCTCTTTATCACTGTGGCATGTGGTGCAATCTCAGGCTTCCATGCACTAGTTTCATCTGGTACAAGTTGTAAACAGGTTACGAAGGAGAGCCATGTCAGGAAGATCGGATACGGGGCAATGATCCTTGAGGGTGTAATGGCAATAGGGGTTTTGATTGCTGTGGGAAGTGGTCTCTCATTCGATGGCTACCTTGATATCGTCCATCCATTAGAGAAGTTTAAAGAGAATCCTGTATTAGGATTTTCACTAGGGTTAGGGGGTGTCTTATATAAGGGGTTTTCCCTCCCCATTCCTCTCGGAACTATATTTGGTATACTGTTGGTGGAAGGATTTCTGGTTACTACCCTTGATACAACCGTCCGGCTAACACGCTATCTCTTTGAAGAGATATGGGCAATGGCACTTAAAGATCCGCCAGCATTCCTTAAGAGCTATCTGTTTAATTCAGGATTATGCGTTGCTTTAATGTTTTTATTGGGCTACAATAATGCCATATCTACTATCTGGCCTATTTTCGGTTCTGCAAATCAACTTTTAGCTGGTTTGACCCTTATTACAGTTACGACTTGGCTTGCCAGAAGGGGTAAAAAATATTGGTTTACATTACTACCTGCAGTTTTTATGTTATTTACAACGCTCTATTCCTTGTTTTACCTCTTACAGAATAAATACCTACCTAACAAGAATTTTGCCTTGATCGGTGCAGATATTTTGCTTATATTTCTGGCACTAGGCCTTGTTGGGCTTTCCTTGAGACTACTTTTTACTCTCAAGATTGGTATTGTTGATTCAAAGCAAGAGGTTGAAGATATTACATGACAACAGTAATCAATATAAATGGAGAGATACTTAGTCCAGAAGAGGCAAAGATCTCTGTCTTTGATCATGGTTTTCTCTTTGGGGATAGTGTCTATGAGGTGTTGATAACCTATCGTGGGATACCATTCAAAATAAAAGAACATCTACAAAGGATGTCTGTATCAGCACAGGAGATAGGGCTAAGGATACCATATACCTATGAAGAGTTCCTTAAGGAGATTAACAGGACTATTACTGCTGGCAATAATAGAGAATCATATATCCGAATAGTTGTTACAAGAGGGATAGGTGAGATAGATATTGATCCGTCATCATGTCTTAATCCTAATACTATTATTTATGTCAACGAATTCTCAGGCCACCCAGAGGGGCTTTATAAGGATGGGATTAACCTTGTGATAGTCTCTAGAAGGAGGAATATTAAGGAATCCCTTAATCCAGGGATCAAGACCGGGAATTATTTGAACAATGTTCTGGCAATTATGGAGGCAAAAAAGAGAGGGGCGGCTGATGGATTGATGCTCAATGTAGAAGGATTCCTTACAGAATCAACTACCAGCAATTTTTATCTTGTTAAAGATGAAGTTATAATGACTCCTTCACTGGAATGTGGTATCTTGGGTGGAATTACAAGGGGGATTGTCCTGGAATTGGCCATGGAAAATGGTATACATGTGGAGGAGAGAATGATCAGACCCGAAGAGATAAGGGAGGCAGATGAGGCATTTATTACCAGTACTACAAGAGGGATAATGCCTGTTACCATATGTAATGCTAATAAGGTTGGAGACGGTAAACCTGGAGGTCTAACAAAGAGGCTAATTGCATTGTATAAAAATAAATTAGAGGATTTGGTTTCAGGTGATTTATGAGATATGATGTATGTTCCAAGTGTGGTCGGAGATTATATGAAGGAGATTTGAAATATATTGTGAGTATGCATATCGTTGCAGACCATGATGGTGTGATAGATAAAGATATTAGTGATGATGAGATGCAGAGGCTCATTGCTGAGCTTGAGATATCTGATAAAGACTTGATAGAAAGGGATGTTCATCAGGAGTTAGCATTTATCCTATGCAAGAGATGCAAAGATGTCTTTGTGAGGGATCCCTTTGTTACCAAAAAGAGCTCTATTGATAAAGGAGGGGGATGGAAGGGCGAATTACACTGAATTAAACCCAAATAATGCAATTGAAACCGTTAGAATACGCCGAAGAAGTGCCACAGGCAAGGCGCTTCAATAGCTTTGGGCATAGACATATTGGAATATTTCTGTGGTCAAAGCTATTGAAGCTTTCGCCGCCTGTGGTGCTGATTTCAAGCATTATGACGGTTTCAATTGCATTATTTGGGTATAAAGTTGAAAGAATGTTTAAAGAACTTATAATTTCTTAGAAAACAAATAATTATACCCTTGAATCCTTACAATATTATTTACTATTTAGCAACTAATTTAGATAGAACCATAAAAAATGTTGACAAAAAAATGGAGATGTAGTATTTTTATATCTATATGTGATATATGAACATACCTCACTAATGATTTAATCAAGATAAATATCCTTCAAACTTAGGGTGAGATCTATTTAATTTCGATAAACCTTCATCTGATAATTTCATGCATGAAGTCATGTATATATAATTCCATATCTTTGTTAATAACATGATAAATATCAAAACATAGTACATTAGAGGAGAAAAAAATGGATATTGGTGAATTAAAGGAAAAGACTATATCAGAATTGACAGGTATTTCAAAGGATTTAGATATTCCTGGTGTAAGTGGCTTGAGGAAGCAGGAGCTAATATTTAAGATATTGGAGGGACAGGCAGAGAAGGACGGATTGATATTTGGTGAAGGGGTACTGGAAATATTGCCGGATGGTTTTGGTTTTTTACGTGCCCCAAGCTATAATTATCTCCCTGGCCCTGATGATATATACGTATCTCCTTCCCAGATCAGGAGGTTTGATATGCATACCGGTGATACCATATCAGGACAAATCAGACCCCCAAAGGATAGCGAGAGATATTTTGCCCTGCTGAAGGTAGAGGCAATTAATTCTGAGAATCCAGAGTTATCAAAAGAGAAGATACTATTTGATAATCTTACGCCTCTATATCCTGATGAGCGGGTTGTCCTTGAGACCAACAATAATGATTATTGTACAAGGATAATGGATCTGATCTCCCCACTGGGTAAAGGGCAGAGAGGGCTAATTGTTGCTCCTCCAAGGACAGGCAAGACGATGCTACTCCAGTCTATTGCCAACAGTGTAACCACCAATCATCCTGAGATCTTTCTTATCGTACTTTTGATAGATGAACGTCCCGAGGAGGTTACTGATATGCAGCGTTCGGTCAAGGGTGAAGTTATCAGCTCAACCTTTGATGAACCGGCCCAGAGGCATGTACAGGTGGCTGAAATGGTGATTGAAAAGGCAAAGAGGTTAGTAGAACACAAACGGGATGTGGTTATTCTGTTAGATAGTATTACACGTTTAGCAAGGGCATACAATTCTATTATTCCTCCTAGTGGAAAGGTCCTCTCCGGTGGTATTGATTCCAATGCACTTCAGAGGCCGAAGCGGTTCTTCGGAGCTGCCAGAAATATAGAAGAGGGTGGTAGTCTTACAATTCTTGCTACGGCCCTGGTAGATACAGGTAGTAGGATGGATGATGTTATCTTTGAAGAATTTAAAGGTACAGGCAACATGGAGATACATTTAGATAGGAAACTTGTGGATAGAAGGGTCTTTCCAGCAATTGATATAAGCCATTCAGGTACTCGAAAAGAAGAATTGTTGTTGTCCCCGGAGGAGCTAAACAGGATATGGATATTGAGGAAGGTCCTGCAGCCTCTCGGTGTTGTTGATAGTATGGAATTATTATTGGAGAAGGTTAAGGAATCAGAGAACAATAAGAAATTCTTGGAGTCTATGAATACGTAAGTAAATTTTGTAGGGGAGGTAATTAACCATGAAAGAAGGTATTCACCCTGAATATGGTGATAGTACTATTACATGTGCGTGTGGTGAGGTGATTCATACACGTTCAACAGTAAAAGCTATAAAGGTGGAGATATGTTCTAAGTGTCATCCCTTTTTTACTGGAAAACAGAAACTTGTAGATACAGCAGGGAGGGTCGAAAAATTCAGACGTAAATATCAGAAAAATAAAAAGGTTGAGGTGTGATGGGATCAGAGATGTTTGATAAGCTAGAATTAGTTGAAAAGAGATTTAACCATCTAAATGAGCTGATGAGCCGACTAGAGGTTGTGTCTAATCAGCGGGAGTTTCAGAGGTATGCACAGGAACATTCTGAGATTTCTGGGATAGTTGATGCTTTTCGTAGGTACAAGAAGATATTGAAGGAGATAGAGGAGAACACAGAGATTCTCAAGGATGAAGAGGCTGATATACGGGAATTAGCTGAACAGGAACTGTCAGAGTTAAAACAGAAAAGAGATAAGATTGAAGATGACCTCAAACTATTACTGATCCCAAAGGATCCTCGTGATGAGAAGAATATTATACTTGAGATCAGGGCTGGTACAGGTGGAGATGAGGCAGCTCTCTTTGCATCTGATCTATTCAGGATGTATTCCAGATATGCTGAGAAAGAAGGTTGGCGTGTAGAGGTATTAAGCAGTCATCTTACAGGGAAAGGGGGATTTAAGGAGATAGTAGCTTCAATAAAAGGCAAAGGTGTCTTCAGTAAATTGAAATATGAGAGTGGTACACATCGTGTTCAGAGGATCCCTGAGACAGAGGCATCAGGTCGCATCCATACTTCTGCTGTAACTGTGGCGATTCTTCCTGAGGCTGAAGAGGTGGAGGTAGATATAGATCCATCAGATATAAAGATAGATGTCTTTCGGTCTTCTGGACCAGGAGGACAGAGTGTTAATACTACCGATTCTGCGGTTAGGATTACCCATATACCTACCGGAATAATAGTATCATGCCAGGATGAAAAGTCGCAGCACAAGAATCGCGCAAGAGGTATGAGTATATTAAGGGCGAGGTTATTGGATAAAATGGAGAGGGAGCAACATAAGGAAAGGGCAGAGGAGAGGAAGATTCAGGTTGGAACAGGTGACAGGAGTGAGAGGATAAGAACTTATAACTTCCCTCAAGGTAGGGTTACAGATCACAGAATCGGTCTGACATTGTATAAATTGGATTTAATCCTTGGTGGGGAAATAGATGAGCTAATAGAAAATCTTATCTTATATGATCAGGCTGAGGCGCTCAAAGGAGAAGATCTACATCTTAAAGATTCTAAACATATGGAACTGGAAACTCAAAAAGTGATCTAAAGTGCTTAAAGTGAACTAAAGTTAATGGAAAATATAATTTTTTACCTTTACCTTTAGTTCACTTTAGGCACTTATAAACAAGCCACCACCTCTGGTGGTGTTAATTTGACTTAATGGAATGGACTATAGAAAAACTTTTAAGCTGGTCTACTGATTACCTTCACCGACATTCGATTCCAAATCCTCGCCTGGATTCAGAGATCTTATTGGCACACATCCTTGAAACAAATCGTATAGGTCTCTATCTCGATTATAAAAGACCTTTGACTCAATCTGAGCTGAATAGATTTAAGTGCGTAATAAAGAGGAGAATCTGTCGGGAACCTGTGCATTATATCACAGGGAGGCGTGAATTCTGGTCACTTGAGTTTAAGGTGAACAGGGATGTCCTGATACCAAGACCTGAGACAGAGGTACTTGTTGAGAAGGCATTGAATACTATCAAGAGGAAACCCTCATGCCAATCAGTCAGCACAAAGAGGAATGAAAATCTAATCCCCCCTAACCCCCCTTTATTAAAGGGGGGGACAGTAGTTTCCCCCCTTTGGAAAAGGGGGGGTAGGGGGGATTTTCAGAGGGAATTCAATACGACAGGTCCGTGTGAGATAAGTATCCTCGATCTTGGAACCGGGTGTGGAAATATTGCTATCAGCCTTGCAAAGGAACTGGATTGCTGTACGGTTGTAGCTGTTGATAGATATGAGAAGGTATTATCACTGGCAAGTGAAAATGCAAGGGATCATGGGGTATCAAACAGAATAGAATTCTTAAAAGGTGATCTCTTTACAGCACTAAACGATAGTAATATAAAGAGATCCAGACTAATCAGGAGACCCTTACAGTTTGATATCATTATTTCCAATCCTCCCTATATACCCTCTGGGGAGTTAGAGAATCTTTCTCCTGAGATCAGGGATTTTGAGCCATTAGAGTCCCTGGATGGGGGAGAAGATGGGTTGGATTATTACCGTCGGATAGTGAAGGAGGCACCCTCATATCTGAAAAAAGGTGGTTATCTGCTTATGGAGATAGGAGCAAGACAAGGAAGGGGGATTTGTGATATAATTAAAAACATAATATGCTTTGGGGATCCAGAACTTGTGAAGGATTATAGTGGAATTGAGAGGGTTGTAGTGGCATGCAAGAGATTATTGTAACTGGTGGTATAAAGTTAGAAGGGAGTGTGAAGATCAGTGGTGCAAAGAATGCTGCTCTCCCCATCCTTGCAGCGACAATCCTGACCTCTGAGGAGAGTAGAATTAGAAATGTCCCTAAACTTGAAGATGTAGGGACAGTATATAGGCTTCTAAAGAGGTTAGGTATTAAGATAGAGGAGGATGGAAATGGGGAGATTGTGGTAGATCCTTCAGGGCTGAATAATAGTGAGGCCCCTTATGATCTGGTCAAAACCATGAGGGCTTCTTGTCTGGTGTTAGGTCCTCTACTTGCACGGTTAGGAAAGGCAAGGGTGTCACTTCCTGGTGGATGTGCAATAGGGGCACGACCTATTAATCTCCATCTAAAAGGCTTGGAGTCATTGGGGGCTGAAATAAGATTGGAGGAAGGGTATATAAATGCGAGGGTACAGAGGTTAAAGGGTGCCAGTATATGTCTTGATATCCCCACTGTCACCGGTACTGAGAATATAATGATGGCAGCAGTACTGGCGGATGGAGAGACCATTATAGATAATGCTGCCTGTGAACCTGAGATAATAAGTCTATCAGAGGTATTGAATAGTATGGGGGCATCTATAAGTGGTGCTGGAACCAGAATAATTAAGATAAAGGGTGTTCCCGAATTAAAGGGCATGGATTACTCCATTATACCGGATCGGATAGAGGCAGGGACATTTATGGTTGCTGCTGCTATAACCCAGGGAGATATAAAGATAGAGAACTGTATACCTGAACATATCGATAACATTACAGCAAGATTACGGGATGTAGGGGTGTTCATAGAAGAGGGAGAAGATTGGGTCAGGGTGAAAGCTAGTCCTAGTATAAGGGCTGTTGATATAAGGACCTCATTCTATCCTGGGTTTCCAACTGATATGCAGGCTCAAATGATGGCTTTGATGTCGTTATCTGATGGACTTAGTGTAATCATGGAAATGATATTCGAAAATCGATTTATGCACGTTGCGGAGTTAAAAAGGATGGGGGCTGATATTACTGTAGATGGACACAGCGCAGTGGTAAGAGGTGTTCCTTCACTCAGTGGGGCCCAGGTGATGGCTACAGATAGATCGGAAGAGCACACGTCTAAACTCCAGTCACATTCCTTTATCTCGTATGCCGTCTTC
>CAJVYE010000006.1 GCA_913009285.1 uncultured Nitrospirota bacterium
CTACGGAATCTTCAAACCTCTTAAGATCTCTATTTATCCTTTCATATACCTGTGGATGAATAATACTGTTAAGGATATCCCGCTTGGCAAAGTCCCTGAATATAATTTCACCTAACATTGCCCTGTTTAATGATCCATCTTCCAGAAGAATCTCCCTGCCAAAGTGGTTGACGATCTGCTGCAAAGGTTTGCTTCCAGGCCTTACAACCTGTCTTGCAATCGTGTCTGCATCGATAATATATGCCCCCAGTCCCTTAAAACAGGAAGAAACAAGGCTTTTTCCACTCGCAATCCCACCTGTAAGCCCGATCTTAAGGATCTTGAGCTCTTTTTTCCTGGATTCACTCACTGTTGGCTCATAGTTCGTAGCCAACATTAAAGTAGTGCTAGGATATCTTTAAGTACTGCTCTTTTTTCTTTAAGTTCTTCTCGATAATCCTTCTGATCTGTATCTGAAATTTCCATCCCCAGATCTGAAACCTCTGATTCCAGTAAGTTTTTTAAGACCTCAACCTGCTTCTCATCAAGCTTTACTTCCATAATTTTTCCCCTCCTTTCTTAAATTCTATCTTCCCTATATAAATTATATGAATTTATTTTTCATTTGTCTAATCTTTTCACTGTAAAAAGGGGATTTTTTTAGGATAACGCAGGTATTTCTTTTGTTATCTTGCGTGGCCGAACATCATATACCAGTAGAGCAGATCCTTCCCCCAGAAGATAGAGATTACTGCGCCAAGTGCCAGAAATGGTCCAAAGGGGATAGGGTCTTTTCTCCCCTTTTTTCTTAGAATGATTAGTGAAATACCTATTATAGAGCCGATAAGTGATCC
This sequence comes from uncultured Nitrospirota bacterium, assembly GCA_913009285.1. Lineage (GTDB taxonomy): Bacteria > Nitrospinota > Nitrospinia > SZUA-224 > SZUA-224 > SZUA-224. The sequence goes on from CAJVYE010000006.1 coordinate 834, forward strand.
CATTAATATTGTTACTAATGCCCCTTCCCAGCCAAGAAAGGCACCTATCATAGCAATAAGCTTTATATCACCACCCCCCATACCTCCTCTGCTTATAACGGCGATGAGGTAGAAGAATCCACCTCCTATCAGTATGCCTATTAATGAGTTGATGAAGTGAATGGGAAGTATAAGGAGGCTGAAGATCAATCCTATAATGATGCCAGGAAGGGTTATAACGTCAGGGATGATCTTATACTCCAGATCGATCACTGTTACAATGATTAGAGAAGAGAGTAAGAGGGCGTAGGCAGCGAATATAAAACTTAAACCAAATGTCAGATATAAAGAGAGGATGGATATTCCTGTAAAGAGCTCTACCAAGGGGTATTTGTAAGGGATACGTTCCCTACAGCTCCTACATCGACCCCTAAGAAGGATGAAGCTGATCAGTGGGATATTATCTAGCGGCCTTATAGGCGTCTCACAGTGGGGACAAAATGACCCTGGCAGGATAATCGATCTTTTCTTGGGGAGACGATATATGCAGACATTGCAAAAACTTCCGATAATAACGCCAAAGAGAAAGACAAAAAAAGGGAGGAAAAGATTTGTTTCATCCATTATCTTATGCTGGAGCGCTATCTGCCTTGGCTTCTTCTGCTACTGCTACCGCATCTGATGGGGATATATTCCGCAATGATGGGCAGAGTATCTCCTTTAACTTATTTTCCAGTTCCGATGATATGTCAGGATTGTCCTTTAAGAATTGTCTTGAGTTTTCCCTCCCCTGACCGATCCTCGTATCCTTGTATGAGAACCATGTACCACTCTTGTTGATCAGGTTGTTGGCAACTGCTAGATCGAGTATATCCCCATCCTTTGATATCCCCTCTCCGTATATGATATCAAATTCTGCTTCCTTAAATGGTGGGGCAATCTTATTTTTAACAACCTTCACACGTGTACGACTCCCTATTATGTCCTGACCGTTCTTTATAGTGGCTATCTTCCTTATATCCAGACGGACAGATGTATAGAATTTAAGGGCATTACCACCTGTGGTTGTCTCAGGATTTCCGAAGAATACCCCGATCTTCTGTCTGATCTGATTAATGAAGATCACACATGTCTTGGATTTGCTTATCACAGCAGTCAGTTTTCTAAGCGCCTGTGACATCAATCTTGCCTGAAGTCCCATATGTGAATCACCCATCTCTCCATCCAGTTCAGCCTTTGGAACCAACGCTGCTACAGAGTCTATAACTATTACATCTACTGCACCGCTCCTCACTAGTACCTCCACTATTTCAAGCGCCTGTTCCCCTGTATCAGGCTGTGCTATCAGCAGGTTATCCGTATTAACACCAAGGTTGCGTGCATATAACGGATCCATGGCATGTTCTGCATCTATGAATGCAGCCACACCATCCTGTTTTTGTGACTCAGCAATTATATGGAGTGTTAGGGTCGTCTTACCCGATGACTCCGGGCCAAATATCTCTACAACCCGGCCCTTGGGTATTCCTCCCACACCTAGCGCAGCATTTAAGGATATAGAACCAGTAGATATTACAGGTATGTCCTGATCAATATACGCGGATCCCAACCTCATTATCGCACCTTTGCCAAACTGTTTTTCTATCTGTGAAAATGCTACTTCAAGTGCCTTACCTCTATCATTTTTAAAGGTCGCCATAATAGTTTCTCCTTTTCCTTCGAAAATACCCCATTAACGTTTGAATATAGGTCAGGCATCCTGCCTGACATCCGTGGCGAGACGTCTTGGCTATTTTTTTCCTATCTCCACGCTCTCTATAACAGAATAGACCGCGCCGGTTGGTTTTAGTTGACTCCTCATCAGATTCACCTTTTCGACAGTTATTATCTCATCTATCCTCATATCCCTTTCAGACTGAATCAATTTTATGAACTGGTTTTTCCCCTTCAACGATTTTATCCTTCCAAGTGTCAAATGGGGGGTAAATCTTCTACCCTCTGGCTGAAAACCTAATTTAAACATATTGTCTTCAATATTCTTATGAAGCAGAGTCAATCTTCCTGATCCATCCTCTAGCCCAAGCCACAGGACCCTTGGATATCTGATATTCGGAAAGACCCCTATCTCTGTAACATTCAGAGTAAAAGGGAGAATCCCCTTGGCTGATTCAGAAAGATACCTTTTTATGTCACTACACTGCTTTTCTGAGATATTACCCAGAAACTTCAAGGTTAAATGGATATTAGACGGTCTCACAAGGCCAATAGATCCCTTCAGGGATCTAAATCTATCCTGAATCCCGGATATCTTTTCCTTTAGCGAATTGGGGATATCTATAGCAATAAATGCTCTTATTTCATCCATAAATTATCAGAACCGCTTTACCTTGTCAAATAAAATTAACAGTTCACAATAGTCTTAAAGATTGTAGTATTAAGTTTGCGAGTATCCCGGCAACTATATCGTCCAGCATCACCCCGAGTCCACCATTGATTCTTTCTATCTGTTGAAATGATGGCTTCAGGATATCCAGGAGCCTGAAAAGGAAAAATCCTCCAATTATAAACCATATTCCTTCTGGCAAGAGAAACATGGTCACCAGGAAACCGACTATCTCATCGATTACAATATAACTGTGGTCCTTCTTATTCAGGATCTTCTCTGCCTCTCCTGAGAGCCATACCCCCAGAGAAAAGAGAAATATTGTTATTATAAGATAAAATAGGGGGTGAAGTTTACAGAGGAATAGATATAGTATAACACCAACAAGAGATCCAGCAGTTCCAGGAGCTACCGGGAAATATCCGCTGTATGCCCCTGTAGCAATAAAAATAATAGTTCTTTTCATGAAATCTTATTGATAATTGATAGAAATTTTTTTAAACTATTAAAACATTAAACCAAAGATCAGGAAAATTGCAACCTTTTTTCTGAATTTGCCTTAAATTGGATATCAGGTAATCCTGTTTAATGGTGGCACGTTGCAGAAAAGATGGGGGAACAAAATACTCTACATTACTTTTCAGTAGCCTGCATTTTATGCCAAGTTATTTCTGACCCGTCCCTTAATACATTGACATAAAGGAATAATTCCACTATTATTTTTATTATTAATTACCATATTTAATACCATAAAAACAGCATAACTAAATGGACTTCAAATTAGTTCTTAAAACGATCTTAAAAAAATTCAAGGAGAATGAGATTGACTGTGCTCTGATAGGAGCTTTTGCTTTTCAGATTACAGGTATTTTCAGAGCTACTGAAGATATTGACTTTTTAATCCCTTATGAAAAAGCAGAAAAGGTTGAAGAAATTATGGAAAGTTTGGCCTATAATGTTGTTCAAATGACAAAAAATTTTTCTCAATACGAATCACCTTTAAAAATATTTGGCTATGTCGATTTTTTGCATACCTCAGGAAAATATACAATAGAAATGCTTCAAAACGCTAAAACACACAAAATCATGGATGAAAATATTGAAGTAAAAGTTATCAGATTAGAGGATATCATAGGATTGAAAGTATTATCTTATACCAATAATCCTGCCCGATATGAAAAAGATGTTAGTGATATAAAAGAGATTCTGAGATTACATTTCAATAAAATTACACATCTGGATTTAAGTTCTATAAAAAGATATTTCAAGATATTAAATAAAGAAGACGATTACAAAAAGTTTGTGGAGGATGTGAAGAATGAAGCTAACTAAAGAAGCAGAGGATGATTTTATCAATGATGCGTATGACGAAACAAGAAGCAAAGAATTCTGTAAAGCAATGAAGGTACGTTTAAAAAGGAATTTTGAAAAAAATCGTACACTAGACGATTACCTGCATTTTCTCGAAGAGATACAGATTTTACAGGAAGAGATTAATATTCATGGCAAAAAACGAAAGAGAAATCTATGGAAAAAGGCTTCATTTGTTTTGTAAGGGACGTTGTTGCAACAACGTCCCTTAAGCTGTCCATGAGACGAGTGATAATGTTGCGCCCCGCAAAGTAGATATAGCTACCACCACCGACTAAACCAAAGTAAAACCATAGTAGTTTCCTGTATATTAAACCTTTATCTTACAGTCGTCTATCAAAATCTTTGCTTTTTTCTGTAATTTAAGAGCAAAGGTATCGCCTTTTTGTAGGCCATTTTCCACATCGTTCAGAATGTCATAATATATATCCCATCCCTGTTTTTCTCTTTGATATTTCTCTATTAAGGGATTCGGTTCTTTGACAAGGTTTTGGATTATTTTATATAAACGTTTTGTGCCCATTTGTAAAAGCTCAAACCCCTCATGGTTTTTTTCTTCCTTATCTTCCACGAAAAATGAGGCAGCCTTCAGTGACAGTCGGCGATAGACCACTGTGAAAGGCATAGGAGAGACAAAACACCCTGTGAATGGGTCAATTGTGCTTTTTATCTCATCTAAAGACCAGGGTAGCGCCCGTGCATAATAGGAAAACCACAGGATACGAGCATAATCGCCAATCAATTTTCCAATATAGGCTGATTTCATCGCTTCCTTTGCGAAAGTCTCTTTGTCATGACGCATAATCAGCCCATCTTTATGGACATATCTCAGATTCTTCTGAGGGTCTTTAAAAATTACAGACAATATATAAGCCTGATCTTCTGCTCGTCCTATAAATGTAGGTGTAAAGGGGCGATATTTCCTCAGGCTATCTACAAGAATACCGCAGGTGCCTCCGGTTACATGAATTCTATGGATACATTGATTTTTACCGTCAAGAGCATCATCTGTGTAACGCAGCATCATCTCTGCCTCAGTAGAAATGGCCTGCGGGAGGGAGCTGAAGAAAATTAGCTCATCTCCCTTGATTTCGTCTGTTGGGAAACACACATCAGGAGTAAATAAAGAATTGACTATATCTCTTTCGTTTACCAGCGCACCTGCTATCATGCCTAATTCTACCTTATTGCCCTGACTGTCAATTCCCTCTGCACCCCAGAGAGGTGTCTTAAGATGTTCAAAAGTAGAGGCATCGCTCTGCTCGACTAATTCTCTTTGCGGAAAAACCTGATCCAGATCTATTTTAAAAGTCCCTTTGACTTCAGGGCTAATAAAAACATGCCAGAATGCTGCAATTGACTTAAGAAAACTGTAATGCCTCCCATACTCTCCATCCACTCCGATAATCTCATGCAATAAGCTATAATCAGCATCCCCCATATACCTTTTTGCGGCCGGAATAAGTATCTCATTTATAAGCCTTGATGTATCGGCCTCGGTAAACATATAGACATTGATGTGCTGAATATTTCTACCCTTTTTGAACTCCTCCTCAAGATACTCTTTTGCTATTCTTTGAAGTCCTTCATGAGTTACTGAAACCGAGAGCACACAGTTAAGCCTGGTATCTTTTTCTATTGTTCCATGCTGCTGTTCAAACTTTACAGCCTCCTCCAGACCCCTTAGTCCATATATGGCCTCGTTATTTTCCGTCTCTACCCCAATCTGAATCGGGTGGTCATACCAATATAACTGATCTTCTTTGACAATTTGCTTTAACTGCTCTCGAAGGAAAGAATTTATTGGCAGGTCATCAATATCCCTATAATGAGGTGGTATCGTAAGAAGGATGTTAGATGTAAATAGGATTTCTCTTGCTGTATTTTTAATTGGCAATGGATTTAGCCGGGAAATACTTACTTTTCTTTTTTCACGAAGCAAACTGATTTTTTCGTCTTTATTCTCATACAATGAAACCCCTTCCGGGAAAAAAACATTCCAGATATTATTAATCGTTTCCATATGATTAGACCGATTTTCAGGCTTTATAATCCATGAATATAACTGATTCAATTTTTCTTCAAACTGCTTATCCATAGAGCATATATTAGCAATCTCAGAATAAATGAGTGTTAATCCATCATTATAAAAGCCTGCCATGTCTTTCCATAGAGTCTGATTTTGCAGGTTGTTTAAATATTGTTCAGCCTGTTCGTATGAAGGATGAGATTTTCCTGATAACGCAATCAAAAAGGCTGCATTCAGGTTCCTAACAACTGCAGGGGCATTCTCCTCTTCTTGACGAAACTGTTCTGTGATATTGATCTTTGTCAGAGGCTCTTTGTCATTTTTTGAGCCTATTAAATGCCTCATAATGGTTTGGAATTTTTGTTTCATAGTAAGCTAAGGTATAAGAAACCGCTTTTCTTGCAAATAAGTATAGACAGAAAATAAGAATATTTCAAGCCCAAAATCCAAAAAGAGGTTGTACAGAAATCAAAGACAAACAAAAAAAGAAACTTGTCGGGGCCTAATTTCTGGTGGGAAAGTCATGGTTGCCAAGTTATTTCTGACCCGTCCCATAAGCGCTAATTTGCACGGACAAACAAGTTTGTCCATGCCACCCATTTCACCTTAATGCCTGAATGGTCACCTCTGCAAAAGGCAGCACAGTCTCCCAGGGGCTTCCACCCCCATGAGTGTATCTTTCCTTTAGTCTTTTTTTATCAGTGAAGCCGTGGTCAGAGATGAGGTAAAAGGAGGGAATCTCTCTGAGTATCGGCAGGATACCTGATAAAAATTCTCCCTTTATTGCCAAATACAATGGATACAAATCAAGCGTGGAGTTATGAACCTTTGCATCAATAAAATTAAAATGAAGCATCTTTAAATCCTTTTCACTATTTAAGAACCTCTTCAAACCTCTCTTGCCAATTCCCCTTTCAGCCCACTTCAATAATGCATAACTATTCCCATTTATATGCCCTTCATTCCCTATCCCAAGGCTCATCCGAAAGCCAAAGGTTGTAGATGGCGCTGAAATCCTGAAATACTCCTCCTTTACCTTCCAGCCTTCATTTATTAATATCTTTCTTAGCATGAACCAGAGATCATACCTCAATCCATCAAGTACGGCCACCACACCTTTAAGCCTTTCCTTCACATATTGTATATCCCTTGCGCCGTCAAATCTATCCTCTCTTTTTTCGTATCTGCTGAGGATGTCACTGTATCTTCCTTCAATCTTCTCTATAACCTCATCGCAGACCTTTTCATCATAAACATTATCATACCTTAGCTTCTCAAGAAAACTATTTAACGGCGCAATAACATTTGTAAATACCTCAATACCTTTATATCTGTCTTCTTCGCTGATGAGTTGAATTGTATTGAGAATGTCCCTCATTGCCTCATCTTCTGTAGAATTTATTCTCTCTTCTCCGACCCTTTTTCCCCATAATCTATGAAATATCTCTTCCCTCAACCTCTTTCTAAGGTATCCAATCCTCTCTTTCTCTAAAAAATGAAAAAGTTCATCCGTTGAAAAGGATGGCCATTTAATCCCTTCAAGGGCATTTAATATATTCCCTTCCTTTAATCTCCCCTCAATCTCCTTTATCTCCTCCTTTAACCCCTTCTGCTCTCTAACACCCTTTCCAATGCCTATCTCCCTTGACACCCTCTCACCCTGAATGCCATATTTAGCAAGTTCCTCCTTCAAAAGGACAACCCCTGGATCATCCTTGTCTTTAACCCAGATTATCGTCTCTTCCTCATGCCCGATCCATTTTAAGAACAATTCTTTTATCTCATTGTACTTCAGCCGTCTCCCATTAACCATGTCCAGAAAATCCTCGCCCCTTACCTCTTTAATCTTCCACCTGCCCTTTAGCGCATTGTCTATCTCTTCGAGAACTTCATCCGTAAGCATGGGCAAGAGGAGTGATAGATTTAAATTCTTCAGATTTAAACTCATAAGTGAGGATATATTATTTGCAACCTCTTCCCTTCCGGTATCACTTAAACCCATGATGCAGGAATCCAGTTTTTCCCTGCTTTGAGGCATCTGTATTAACCTTAAAAAGTTGAAGATCCCATCTTTGCACATCTGGATAAAATCGGTCTGTACTGTTGGCGGGTCATCGCCAATCTTGAAACCACAACGGCAGATCGGCTGCACGAATAGTTCATAATTGATGTCCTCTCTGCACGTATCAGGCAGTTTTTCAAGTTCTCTCTTTATCTCCCACCAGTCCCAATCAAAGGTGATTGAATGTACTATGTTTGATATCTTCCTTAAGGTCTTTCCCTCCTCACTCTCTTCGACCTTTCTCCTCAACTTGAAGACCGGGGCCTGATAATAGAGATCATGTCCCTCTTTATAGATCTGCGCAAACCTTTCAAATAAATCCTCCAAACCCTCCTTCAAAGGATTGAATTCCTCATCAAAGGTATTCAGATAGTTTTCCATACCAGCTAAAAGGATATCTCTTCTCTCCCCAAGCTCTTCAGGAGGTCTCCATGATGGATGGGTGAGATAGAGATAATATTTGTTTATCAGTTGTAACTCCTCGGAAAAGAATCTATGAACCCTCCCGAGGTAATTAAGCTCGCCTTTAAGATCAGGATTCTCCTTTAGGTATGAAAGCGCCCTTTCAAGCCCTTCAGTAGGGGATAGGGATAGGCTAAGGGAATTGAAAAAAAGGGATAGCCTGTTCAGGATAGAAAGATCGATAGATATCTTCTTGAAAATGGAGTAATCCCTGTATCGATCAATGAAATTGTTGACATCTTCAAGCGACTTTCTCTCCTTCCGCACTATGGCAACCATCTCCTTCCACATCTCTTTCTGGGTTAAAGGGGTGGGGATATCCTCTACCTCACCCCATATGAATCTGCCGCAATGTATATATCCCAGGAGTTGTGGCGCTAATGTCTTCCCGGGTTTAAGCCTTGTGATCTCCCCGGTTACAAGCTGAGAAAGTTCTTTTAATTCAATAAGTTCATCCCTGCTGTAGGAGACAAGGTGGCCTGACACTATAAAGGCAGATATCAGGAGATTCATCTGTTCATTCCCCATGCCCCATCTACCCTTTTTCAGGGCGATCTTCAGATTCATGAGGTCTTCTTCCTGGGAGGTCAGATTCAAGATATGGGAGACGAGTTCATTGTCTGCTTCAAGAGAGATAAGAAAGCCTCCTCCCCGCTTCTTTATAATCCCCATAGGTTCTAATAAGCCCTTTATATAAGGGGTGAGTCCCTTTGTCTCAGCATCCTCAAGGGTTATCTTCCCTCTCCTTATAAAATGATTGAATAAACTATTTATGTGATGAGAAGAGAAATAGTCAACCCTTGGCATAATCTGATAGTGGTTTGGATGGAGTTCAGAGAGTGTCTGGTCAAATAGGTGAGAGAGGAGCTTTTCTATCGGCAGTAATCCTATCTCGCTTAAGTTTCCCTCGCTCATGCCGGAGGCATAAAGGATTTCCCCTTCAAAATAGATATTTGTCATTATCTCCTTAAACCGCACCTCATCTCTCCGGACTTCATTGCTTAGATTCGAAAATTCTTTAAGCAGGTGGTATCTTGCAATGAATTCCTCTACAAAGATTAGTTCTTCATCTGTAAAACCTCTCGGTATCCAGAAGATTAGAGATGAAAGGAATGGAGATGAAAAGGTCTCCTTGAGTGAGTAGACAAGTCTTTTACCCCCTGAAAAGGGAGAAAGGATTATAAAAAAACCATCAAGCCTTTTTTCAATCCCCTCCAGCATCCTCTCCACCTCATCCCTCTTTATGGGCGTGGAAAAAGAGACCAGCACAACACATTCCCTCAGACTATTCTGCCAGATGAATCTATATCTCTTTCCCTCCTTCACATCCCGCAATGGCAGATAAGAAAGGCTAAGCATATTACATATCTGCAAAAAGAGATAGTTTCTATCCTCAAATCTCTCCCTGACTGCCTTTATCTTCCCCTTTATCCTGAGTCCCTCATCCACTCTGGGATCAATATAATAAACCTCTTCATCCCTGTTTATATACATCTGGTGGGAAACAAGGGGTTCAAGCACCCCCTTCTTTATAAATTCATAGTTTATCTGTGTTGTGAGGGTGCTTATCTTCTTTAATAGAATCTCTGCCATATCCTTTGCGGTCTTTCTCTTTTCAAAAGGAGATATCTCAGAGAGAATCAGGATCTTTATGGTTGAAAGCCCTGCCTCCCTTTGAGAAGACTGAGGTAATATCTCTTCAATATGGTCTTTATAGTAATCATATACCACCCTTGCCAGGGGAGAGTACTCCGGAACCTCTCTTATCCTCTCCTCAAAGTGGTCAAATATGACCTCTGGGGTAATAAGCACATCAGGCGGTCCATCCAGAATCTTCCTGACCTCGCTTAAGACAAAGTGTATGACCCCACGATGCTGCGAAAATATAGGGGTAAGACCTGATAAATATCTTACTGTAAAGGGGTGGAGGGGATAGGTCTTCCTGAATTCCTCATATTTCAGGGGCAGGTGGGGATAATACTTCCTTAACTCAGAAAATATATCCTTTATTACCTCCCCGGTTTCTTCCCTTTTTATTACTATCCTCTGGTCAATAATATCCTCTATATGCGCAGATGTGAGATTTATCCTGAGTTGGTACCTGTCCTTAATCCTGTTGAATATATTTGATGATATATGGCCTGTCTCCTCAATCCATTCCTGAAGCGATGCAATGATCCACAGGCTGTTATTAAATGTAAATTCTCCGAGGAACTGTAAAAATCTTATATCTTCATAAAAGGATGATGACGAGGGCTTTGAACGGAGAAACTCTGAGAGCTCATCAATTATTATAACCGTGGATATATCGACTATCTCCCTGAAGGTCTCCTCTCTGTTTACAACATTATCCTCATAACCAAAGGAATCAAGAACTATCTCCTCAAGTGTCTTTGATGCCGGATATTTCACAAGTGAGATCTTTATGACCTTTATATCCCTGGTTTTTATATTTGAATAGTCCTCAAGAAGGGGAATATCGTTATTCTTAAAGAGGAGATAAAGATATGCTAAAAAATGTGATTTGCCGCTTCCAAAATTTCCTTTTATAAATATCCCGCAGCCCTTATCTTCATTTATCCTCCTCAGGATAATATGTATGCTCTGCTCTACCTCTCTGGTAAAAACAAAAGAGGATATTATCCCTTCAGGGTCATTATCAGCATCATCAAGCTCTACTACCAGCTTGATCTCTGGTATCTCAACAATATCACTCAGTCTACCTGCCATTTCCTGGCCCTCTTTAAAACCCCATAGAGATGTTTTGCATCAGGATTCAGGCTCATTGCCTCGAGTATTAATCTTTCTATATTTTCAAAATCGAGTTTTGCTTTAAAAATATTTGAAATTGTTGAATAAAGATAATGGTCATATGGGTCTTTTAAAAATATATCCTTTAGATAAACCAATGCATTTTCAGGGTCTCTAATTTTATAATATGCATATCCAAGCATCTTCCGGGTAAATTCGTTATCCTTTAAGGTTAAAAGATACTTATATATTTCTATTGTCCTGTCATATTTTTTTATCTTCTTATAGAGCTCAGCAAGGTAGAGATGAAGGTCATAGTCCTGCGCATAATTGGGCAGCGCTTTTATGCCTTCAATTTCCATAATTGCATCTTTAACCTTTTTACCTTTGAATTGTTCCTTATAATATTTATATCTGCTCTCCGGGCCCCCTTCCTTGCCCCACCCCTCCAAAATACTCTTTAATTCCTTATTATCAGGAAAAATCAATGTCGCCCTTTTTAAAATATCCCGCGCCTTCTCCTTACTGAAAACCCGGCCTGCAAGTTTGGATAGAAAGATATAAAATTTTTCATCCCCAACCCGCCTCGGGAATATATTACTCTCTATCATATACTCGATATCTTCCTTTTCCTTTTCCCTCTCAAGGATTGAAAGGTAAGTTCTTAAAAAGAATGAATCACCTTTCAAAAGCTCCATCCTTTCCTCGGCCATTCCCCGCGCCTCTTTTGTCTTTTTTAATCTATACAGGAGATATACTTCATTTCTGAGAAGGAATAAATTTGTAGGATAAATCGTAAGCGCTTCCCTTGCAATTTCATAAGCCCCCTTATAATCTTTGTTTCTCTCATGCTCTATTATCTTTTTCCCATATTCCTTTGCTGTCATATATATTTCCATATAATACCTGAATCTGCACCGTTTTCGCGCAAGAAGTCTTTTCTTCCGGTAGCCGCAGGCTTCAGCCTGCGTAAAAGCGCAGGCTGAAGCCTGCGGCTACCGGTTTTGTATCATATCTATTTATAACCTAACCTGAGTTTCCTATATACTCTAAAATAAGCAGTGTAATTGGTTGTAAAATAAACAATTATTCCGTTTTTTATTGTATACACCAACAACTATGACAATATATATTATATTAAAAACCATAATTGATTTATTTTAATTTATTTTAATAAAATTTTATCTAATTGTCTATAAATTTAACAGTTTAAACGGCTTAAACCGTTTTAATTATAGCCTTGTGGTAATAGTTCAGCCATAATTTTAATCTTTTAAAAATCATAATACTTTACCACGGATATTCACAGATTTACACAGATTTACACAGATAGAAGAATAAAATATAAAGAATTACTTGTTTTTCAGATAGATACAAAATTATGTGATGGATTTTGGAGAATCACGGTTATTGACATCAATCTCAATTGGTATATAATAATCACCTTAACAATGCTGATTGAACAATCCCCTTTTAATGATTCAATAACGGATTAATTGAAAATAAAGAGATGTTTTGAAGAAGTTAGCGAATGAGGTAAATATTATGACACAAAAAATATTGATTGTTGGTGACTGTTTTATTGATGAGAATTGGTTAGTTGCAAAAGGTAATACATACACTAGCTCTCACACTGGTGATATTCATTATTTAGGAAAACATAAGAAACTCGATAAGCGGATGATTAGCTTATGTGGAGCCTGGGAAATACTTGAGGTTTTAAGGTTAAATATCAGCGATCCTAATAAGGATAAATATTCATTTATTTGTTCTGGTGCATGGAATAAATACGATAATAATATTATTAAATGCTCTCTTTGCCCAAAAAATCCTAAAGATAAACTTATGAGTCCATACACTATCACAGGCTTATCAGAACTCAAGCAAGGCGAGGAACATCTTTGTCCTTATAATAATCTGGTATGCGACTATGATCCCACATTAATAAATTTGGCAAAAAACGAAGAAACCTCAACCAATAGAATAATTCGTGTTTATGAAGGATCCGGAGGTGGACGACCTCACCTTTTATACCGGTTTGACTGGGAACTACCAATTTCAGGATTGGATTATTCTGGGCTTACCACGCATTTAGACGATGATATTAAAGTTATTGTTATCGAAGACCATGGTAAGGGTGTTATAAATAAAGATACTATTGAGCATCTTACCACCGCCTTAGGTGATAACCTAGGACAAGTAAAGTGGTACATACGATCTAAGGCAGTTAATCCTACATGGATGATAAAATTAAAGGAAAAAGACATAATATCCAGGTTAAAAATAGTTGATTGTAAATTTGCGATTCATAGAAAGGGACCCAGGCGGTGGAGATTTGGTAAAGAACTTGGACGGGCTTCTCTGGAATTACTTGGGGAGTTAACAGGAGATCAACTATATAACCATGGAAAAAAAATAGAGCCAGAGGTTGAGGAAAAAGATTTAATTACTGATAGAGTTGCGGTACTATTTGATGACAATATGGCTATAGCAAAAGATAAACGTAAATGTTTTAATCTGTATACTCCCCCTGGTCCAAAACAACTCATTAATATAGGTCGTACAACAATCTTCTACTCTTCTCTTATCGCTCAGGATTTATTAGATAAACATATGAATGATGATTTTGGCACTCAATGTCGTAATGCATTGCAATGCGCCTTTGAATGGAGTAAAAATGCCAGCAGGGCCTGGAACATGGAGGAACCCCATTTTTATGGAGACTATTCAAAAGCTTTAGATGCATTAAATAATACCACTTATTTTAAAGAAGAAACTAAATTCTTTGATTATATACAGTTATGGGATAATTGGAACAAATCATCAACAGAACAGGGATGTCTTGTAGAAAAAGGTATTAAGAAATTACAAGTTTGGAGGGGAGAAGGTGCGATTGAAGGATAAGATCGGAAGAGCACACGTCTGAACTCCAGTCACATTCCTTTATCTCGTATGCCGTCTCCTGCTTGAAAAAAAAAATCTTTCATCTTCTAACTCTTACACTCCCACTTCTTACATTCATTCC
>CAJVYE010000007.1 GCA_913009285.1 uncultured Nitrospirota bacterium
CCTCTTTCCCTACACGACGCTCTTCCGATATATACATTTTCTACATTTTCTACATTATTTTCTTTACAAAATCAAGAGAGATATGATACAATAAATACGAATAAAATGATATCTTAGGGTATATGAAGATATCATATATTATATGTATATTATTAGTAACTCCTGTAAAATCGGTGAGTTTTGAGATTAAAGAGGTAGTGTGGCAGAACCCATAGAAGAAAAAAGGTTAATTGTGTTATTTAACACAATTTAGATGGGGAAAATTACACACCTTAGGCATTGTAATTGCATGCTAAATGAGTGGATGAGTACTCATTTCTCATACACCTAAATGCATATAAAAAGGTGGACCAGGATGCTATCAGAGGGTATAAAAGCAAGATTTATATCTATTGTAGTTGCTGCAATAATAATAAGTAGTGGTATGCATTCGGTTGCATGGTCTGCTATAATGCCTAAAGTTAGGTTGCTTTATAGTATTACAGGTGAGGATAGTGGACAAAAATTTAAAAAACCCAGGCAACTGTTCATTGATGAGAGACATCGAGAGTTGTATATATATGATAGCGATAACAAGATGATAGTTATTTATGATAGAGATGGGATATATCTCTACAAATTTGCTATAGATGCGGGAGTATCAGACCTTGTAGTTGACAAAAAAGGGGAGATATATGTAGCTCAAAACAGCCAAAAGAGAGTAGCAATTTTTAACTATAGAGGGGTTTTTTTGAGAGAGATCGATCTCTCTTCCGTGGCAGGATATAAGGCTATCAGCCCCAGTGTTCTTCTCCTGGATAAAGAGAATAACCTCTACATAGGGGATAATAAAGATTTACGAGTCCTGGTATTCGATACTAATAGAAGGTATAGATTCCAGATAAAAGGTGGGGAAGAGCAAGAAAGATTCCTCTCCATAGGAGGGCTTGCTATAGATAGGGATGGGAGGATATATATCGTAGATACTATTAGTAAGAAGATATTTGTCTTTAATAAAAAAGGGAAGTTTCTCTTCAGATTTGGGAATACAGGGTCAAGCAAGGGGGGATTTAGCCAGCCTGTTAGATTGGTTATTGATAAAGAGGGAAGGATACTGGTTCTCGATTTGAACCGGTGGGTAGTAATAGTCTTTGATGATAAGGGTAACTTCATCAGTGGGTTTAATGGACTTGATGCAAGGGTAGGTGATTTTCGTTATCCCTCAGATATAGAGATAGATAAAGAGGGTAGACTCTATATAGCGGATACATATAATGATAGGGTACTGGTCTTAAGGATAGATTGGAATCCTTTAGGTTAAATGAGTGAAGCCACGGATTAACACAGATAATCTGTGGCTAATAAATAATAGAGGAGGGAGGTGAGAAGATTGAAAAAGACCTTGATTTTGACCTTGGTTATGGCTATATCTATCTTCGTATTTACCAGTCAGGCATCAGCAGTTCATAGAGATGCTGGCGGCCTTGATTGCGGAGGGTGTCATACCATGCATAACAGTGAGGGTAATGCATCTATGGGAGGCGCAGCAGGGGGCACGGCAAAACTCTTACAGACCACAGGAGGTGTCGCAGATCTCTGTCTCAACTGTCATGAACAGGGAGGATCGCTACAGGCTGACTATGGACCTCCAATAGTAAAGTCATTAAATGGCAGTTCTGGGTTGTCTGAGTCTTCACCAGATCCAATAGATTTTGCAACAGAAATAGCAGCAGGGGGAGATTTCTATTATGCGAACAGTGTTGACGGAAGCGGGGATTGGGCAATCGGATACGGGCATAATGTTCCTGATACAAGTGGTCTCACTCCCCCTGGGGGTGATACGCCGTTGACAGATAATGGAAGTACTTTATTTACCTGTACCAACTGTCACGACCCACATGGTGTGGTGGATGTAAGGGATGGTGGCGCTGTTTCAGATACTATCAATGATTACAGAAACCTGAAAAAGACACCAACAGGGTCAGGTTCTACCTCTGTAACACTTGATACTAGTGTCAATGAGGGAGAGAGCTATATTACCCTTTCAACGGGAGAGGATGTCTATCCTATAACAGGAAATACATATGCTGAAGGCGCCAATGGAATTGCTAGGTGGTGTGCAACATGCCACGATAGCTGGCATGAAGATATAGCATCTGGAGGCAATAATGATGGCACGGATTGGCAGAGACACCCTGTGGATGAGCCGATGGTTGGTGGACTAAGAGGTAATGTCACAGATTGGGCCAATTACGTTAGTCTTTCAGAAAATACCAAGCTTCCGATGGCAGGTGGAACGGTAAATAATAACTATTACGGAGATACTACGAGTGATGGGACTGCAAAGGTCTCCTGTATCAGTTGTCACTTTGCCCATGCAGGTCCATTTAAGAATGCCCTGCGGTGGAATTACGCAGATGGTGTTGATGACTCAGTAGAAGGGTGTAACCAGTGTCACAATAAATAATAATATAGTAGGAGTTAATTTTTCAAACAAGAAAAACCCTGTAAGAGATTCGCATGCGGCTTACAGGGTTTTTTTTTGAGCGCGGCGGGAGGCTTTTAAATTTTCGATTTTCGATTTTTGATTTAAAGAAAAGGAGGACGAAATTCTTCGGAGTGTCAGCACTTGTGCTGTCGTGAGAGATTGCAGAAGAAACGTAATGACAGCGTAAATCAGGCAGGATGCCTGACCTATATTCAAACGTTAAGGGGCTATTTTCAGAAGAAGAATTAAATCGTCAGTCGAAAATCGAAAATTGCGTGGTGAAATGAACCAATCGAAAATCGAAAATCGAAAATCGAAAATTACAAGAGATGGGGGGTATTTTCAGAAAAAAAGGTATATCACCTTTCTATGTATCGTCCTTTTTACTTTACCTGATGGAGGATATGCATCTGATACCCCCAAAATAAAATACCTGTTCAGTGTGGATGGGTTTTCAGAAGGGTATCGGTTCAGTTCCCCGCAGGGGATATATTTTGACTCAGAAGAGGGAGAGATATATGTAGCAGATACAGGAAATAATAAGATAGATATCTTTGATTCAAAGGGGTTTCCCATTTTTCAATTTGGAAAGGGGGTTCTGATCTCACCATTCGACCTGGTGGTCAGGAGGGGAAAAATATATGTAAGTCAGCAGGGGAAAGGGTATATAGAGGTATTTAACTATAGAGGTAAGTCAATATCCAGAATATATCCACCAGGAGGAAAAGGGGAACCGTTTTATCCCGGGAGACTTGCCCTTGATGATGAAGGGAATCTGTATGTAGTGGAGGTAATATCCCAGAAGATACTCATCTTTGATAAGGAGGATAGATTCAAATTTAGCTTTGGAGGTGTAGAGAGATTTAGTTCAATATCAGGTATCTTTGTCCGGGCCAGGAGAATATATGTCACAGACTCTGGGGGAAAACCAATACATGTCTTTGATATGAAAGGAAAATTTCTCCGTGAGATGGGAAAACGTGGTGAAAAAAAGGAAGATTTTTCCTTTACAGGAAATCTCTATGTTGACAAGGAAGAGAGGTTATGGGTGATAGACAACTTCAGGCATCACTTAAAGGTATTTGATAAGGAAGGAAGGCTTCTATTTCACTATGGCACCTATGGTATGGGGCCGGGAGAGCTCCTCTTTCCTGTTGACATTGATTTTAATAAAGAAACAATGTATATATTAGAAAAGGGAACTAAAAGATTGAGTATCTTCAGGGTGGAGGTGAAATAGGTGCTGCGCAACACTATTCTAATTATAGCTATAATAGGTATGAGCATTCTCTTCCTTATCCCTCCTGCTCACGCTGGAGATTATCACAAGAGTACAACCACCCCCCCGACACTTACCTGTGTACAGTGTCATACAATGCACAATAGTGAAAGTGGTGCATCTATGCTTTATAGTGGTATAGGTACCGTACCATATCTCCTGAGGGCGACTACAGTAAATGAACTATGTCTTTTCTGTCATGATAGTGGTGCTGGAACTAACGACACTGCACCTGATGTATTAGACCTGGCATCGTATGAGACCTCATCCCTTAAACGCTCTGCCGGCTTTTTCGAACCGAATGGTACAATAAATCCCAATGGACATGATCTAGGAGGCAATCTTTCTCCACCCGGATACCAGGACACATGGAATTCGATATTGACCTGTACAAAGTGTCACGACCAACATGGGAATAATAATTACAGGAATCTACGGACAGATCCTGGCAATTTATCAGGTATAAGTGTAACCTACTGTAATGGATGTAGTGACAATTCTTATTCGATAAACCAGTGGGTTACTACACCCACATCTACCCAGTACTCAGTAAATAATATGACATTTCGTAGCAACAATAATCAAATTGCAGGATTCTGTAAAGGCTGTCATACAGATTTTCATGGAACCGGGGGAGACCCTAACATGGGTGGTCCTGAAACTACAGCCCCATGGAAAAGGCACCCTACAGGGGGGGTATCGATAAGTACGGCTGCTAACAACAAACATGCTGATCTTAGTTACTGGCAGAGTACATTTGGTTCCAGGATTCGTGTCATTGATCCTGATGGTATTGTAAGCAGCGGAGATGAAATGTCCTTCTGTCTTACATGCCACAAGGCACACGGTTCCAATCGTCACTCGAGCCTGATATTTGACGATCCATCAGATGGCACATCATCAGAGGATGGGACATATATGCGGGAGACGTGTCAGCAATGTCACAACCAATGAATATTTATTTTCGATTTTCGAATGTCGATTTTCGATTTAAAGAAGGGGACAAAATTCTTCGGAGTGACAGCGCTTGTGCTGTCCTGATAGTTTGCAGAAAAAACGTAATGACAGCGCAAGCGCTGTCACTCCTGAATGATTAGGGTGAGGGGGTATTTTCAGGTAAAATAAAAATGATCCGATTAAAAATCAACATTCGAGAATCGAAAATCGAAAATCGAAAATTGCATATCATTGCCCTCCTTATACTACTTGTTGCAGGAGGGTGGGTATTAATATATTCTAAGGTGGTGTATGCCACTGGTGGTGTATATACTCAAACAAAGCATGGCAGCACTACATCAGGTGTGAATCGCACAAGTATAGATGGCAATTACAGTAATTATGCTACGGGCGAGTGTGCCCATTGTCATGAACCGCATACCAGCTTTGGTGGGTCTGAACCCAATCCTGTTACTGGAGTAGCAAACGATTATCTGACCTTTTCAGGGAATACGAATGGGTTCTGCTGGACGTGTCATGAGACCTTTCAATTTGGCACTAATCCTCTCGGGTGGGGCTTTTTCAATTTCTATCAGGGTGATACCATCTACTTGAATTCAAGTCATGGCAATTCTGCAAATATGGAGTGGCCGGGTCTAACCGGTTCTACAGATGACCCTATATGGCCCCGTATGGTGGATCGGAATTCAATCGGTAATCAGGCAGGCCTCTGTCTTAACTGCCATACCCCTCATGGTATAAGTGGTACATATGATACAGGTGCAGTCCCTATAGGTGTGGGAGCACAGGCTGGATTGATCCCACACCAGCTCATAGCGAGGGAGGAGGCCCTGTGTGAGAATTGCCACGATGCCAACGGACCAGCAGGCACAGATATACAATCAGAGATAGGGAAGAGTAGTAGTCATACTGTAGATAATACATCACTGGCAGCAGTGCATACAGTGAATGAGACCCTTCCGATTACCTCAAGGCATGTAGAGTGCTATGACTGCCACAATCCTCATACAGCAGATAATAGTAATAAGGTAAAAGGGATGAGGTATATTGATATAAACGGCACTGTAAATGACCCTCCTACATTGGGATCAAGGCAGCCCTATGAGTATGAAGTATGCCTTAAATGTCATGGTAATAGTTATGCGAGTATCTTTCCCACAACAGCCTATCCTGGCACTACCTCAAGCAGACCTCCAGGAAATAGTAATAAAAGGAAGGAATTCGATCCGAACAGTAGTGATACGATTTATGGCCCTCCAGGTACAAATAGCTCTTATCATCCTATTGCTGCACAAGGGTTAAATCAGTCGTCAGCGTTAAATAACCAGTTATTATCAGCAGGTCTAAATACGACATCTATTATCAAATGTACTGATTGTCATAACAATAATCTTACTTCTGATACAAGGGGTATAGCATCAGGTTCTCCCAGCAGTCCCAAAGGACCTCATGGTTCAACAAACACCTCTATGCTCCGTGCAAATTATAGTACTGCGGTCGGATCAGGGAACTCTAGACCCTTTAACTCTTTCAATGCCAGCAATTTTTCCTTATGTTTCCTATGTCACGATCAAACAGCATTTAATTCAAGCTCTACAAATACAAACTTTTATAGCAATAAAAATCTTCACTATTTTCATTTGGCACGTAGTGGTGTTGGAGGAGGAGGCGGTGGCGGCGGCGGCAACGGTACATATGCATCATGCCATGAATGTCACTATAATGTCCACAGCAATGTGGAGGCCACCAATACTGAATATTCATTAAGTGGAGGTGCTACTAATACATTCATGGTGAACTTCCATCCTGGTATGCCAGGTAATAGTTTTAGCAAACCGCGGTGGTCATATAATGGCAGTACACGTACTTGTAATCTCAGATGCCATGGAACTTCGCATAATAAAAGTTATACGCCATAAATTTTTGAAAGAAAAATGGTTCTTTCTCAAAATGAGTGGGTAAATATATTAACTATAAAGGGAGTAAATAAGTAGACAATCAAATCCACCCTGTCCCCCGTTTTCCAAAGGAGGGTTAAGGGGGATTTATTCAGGAGAGGCTTAAGAAAATATTTACCCACTTGAAATGAGAAAGAACCAGAAAAATGAACCGATCGAAAATTAACATTCTAAAATCGAAAATTAACAAATGTTTTTTTCTTTTAATCGAAAATCGAAAATCGAAAATCGAAAATTGCTCATTACTCTCCTTACCATACTTGTTGCAGGAGGAGGAATTTTTATATTTTTTAAGATAGTGAATGCCACAGGTGGAGCATACAACCAGACAAAACATGGCAGCACTACATCAGGTGTGGACCGTTCGAATATCGATAACAGGTATAATGAATACGGAAAGGGAGAGTGCAATCACTGCCACGAACCTCATGCCAGCTTTGGGGGGTATGAACCCAATCCTGTTGATGGCAGAGCAGATAAGTATATAATCTTTACAGAGAACAACAATGAGTTCTGCTGGACCTGTCACAGGATATTAACTCTAAATGGCAAACCAAAGGGTTGGGGATTCTACGGTTTCTATCAGGGTGAGACTATCTACTTGAATTCAAGTCACGGTAATTCTGCTGTCAATCAGAATATGAGGTGGCCTGGGTTAACCGGCTCTGTCGACGATCCAATATGGCCACGCATGGTAGATCGCAGTGCAATCGGCAATCAGGCAGGCTTCTGTCTTAACTGTCATACACCACATGGTATAAAGGGTAGATATGATACAGGTACTGTGCCGATAGGGGTCGGGGCACAGGATGGACTGATCCCGCACCAGCTAATAGCAAGAGAAGAGGCCCTCTGTGAGAACTGTCACGATGCCAGTGGTCCGGCAATTGCAGATATACAATACGAGATAGACAAAAGGACAATGGGTGGCAGCGGTCACCCTGTGGATAATACATCATGGGCCGCAGTACATACAGTAGATGAGACCATTCCGATCAGCTCAAAGCATGTAGAGTGCTGTGATTGTCACAATCCCCATGCCAACAAATATAGCAACAAACTTGAGGGGATAAGATATATCGATATAGATGGTGTAGTACGTAACCCTACCCTGGGGGCAAGACAGCCATATGTCTATGAGGTATGCTTCAAGTGTCATGGAAACACATTTGCTACATTTATCCCTTCTGGTACTACAAGACCACCTTCTGGCAGCAATAAGATAAGGGAGTTTGATCCGCGATCAAAGATGTCTGCCGCTGTAAACTTAAATGGTGGGGGTTTTTCAACAAATACAATGTTTAATACATCATGGCACCCTGTCGCCATACGTGGATTAAATCAAAGTGATGTCTTTAACCCTGCAAGTGACCGTTATGCCTTAAGAGGAGGGCTTGATGGAACCAACACTATTAACTGTACAGATTGTCATAATAACGACACAAATCCTCTGGGAAGCGTATCGGGGCCGATTACCGAATCTAATCTCAGTACAACCTTTCCTCGTAATGATCTTCCTTCTAACTATACAGGTACGGTCCCTGTAGGACCTCATGGTTCGACAAACAGTCGTCTCCTCCGTGCAAACTATAGTACTGCTGTAGGAATAGGTAGAGCGCCATTCACAGGTTTCAATGAAAATAATTTTGCCCTCTGTTTTCTCTGTCACGATGTAACAGCATTTGACCAAAATACTACAAAGACAAACTTTTACAAAAGCGGTGGGGGTGGTATGGGAAGAGGAAATCTTCACTATTTCCATCTGAGCGGTGGTGGTGGCGGTGGCGGTGGTATGGTACGCCCGTATGAATCATGTCACGAGTGTCACTATAATGTACATAGTAATGTAGATGCCCTGAATACACAATATGTATTAAATGGTGTTAGTAACACCTCTAGTGTATTTGATACTACAAGGGATACACATCTGGTAAACTTTTATCCCGGAGTTGGAGGGAGTCACCAGTGGTCATACAATGCCAGTAACGGAGTGCGAAACTGTAGTCTTATATGTCATGGACGGTCACATAATCAAAGCTATAGTGGGCCATAGAAATTTGCGATTTTCGAATGTCGATTTTCGATATAATTGCCACAGAGAACACAGAGGTTACAGAGATAATTTTCTATAACTAAAGTGTTCTCTGTGAATTCTGAGGCTAATAGATCATGAAAAATATACAAAGTGTAACATTCATCATTTTAATCGTATCGCTGTCTCTTGTATCATGCACTACCTTACAGATAGTAGAGAGAGATACTGCTGATTCAGGAAATATAGCCATCTATCTTTCAGGTTCAGCCCCTCCACCCCCATATATTTCATTCACCATCTCTGCTATAGATGTACAAAAGGGGGATGAAAAATGGTTAAGTATGGGTGATCTATCCCTATCGGTAAATACTACTGATCTTTTTGAGAAACAGATACTAGTCGGGGAGTTCTCCCTTCCAGAGGGTAAGTATAAGAAATTGAGGTTGAGGTTATCTAAGGCTGTCTTAAAGAGGGATGAGGAGGACTTCAATTTGGCCATCCCCCAGCCTGATGGGGAGGTAATATTCCATACAGAATTTAAAATAAAAAAGGATGATGTTTTTCCTCTGTTTATGGAGTTGGATACCAGCAATTCTATTGAAAATGCCTATATGTTCAAACCTGCCATCAGGATCAGGACACGAATGACAGAGATCAAGGGGCTTTTATCTTATGTGACCAATACCGGCTCGAATAGTGTCTCTGTTATTGATAGGGAATCAGAAAAGGTGGTGGGGATCATCAGGGTTGGCAGAGGACCTAAGGGGATCACTGCAAATTCCAGAGGAGATAGGGTATATGTGATCAATTCACGTTCCAATAGCATTTCGGTTATTGATACTGCAAATAATGAGGTGATGGATACTATCAGTCTCATCACCGGGATTGAACCTACAGAAATTGTCTTACTCCCTGATGATGAGACACTTTATATAACCAATCCCGGTTCTGATAATGTCTCTGTTGTGAGCACTGTTTCAAGGAGTCTTATAACCACTATCCCTGTGGAGAATTCTCCTCTTGAAATAGCAACCGACCTTAAGGGTAGGCATGTCTATGTCTCGAATAGCATGTCCAATACGATATCAGTAATCGATACATATAGCAATGAAGTGGTAAATATCATAAGGGGTGTTGGTTTGAGGCCACAGGATATCCTCATAACAGAAGAGTATATCTATGTTGTTAGCGAAGGATCGAACCGTATCTCAGTGATAGATATCAACTCAAACAGGGTTATTAAAACGATATCTGCGGGTTTTAATCCCTTAAAGCTCTCTATGGGGCTGTTGAACAGGTTATATGTAACAAGTAAAGTCTCAGATAATGTCAACATTATTCATCTCACTATGGCCTTGAGCACTGATGCAAAAACAATCTTATCAGGGACTATAACAGGGGAGATACCTGTTGGCAGCTCACCTGTTGGGCTATCATTTGACAGGGATAGAAATAGACTCTATGTAGTCAATAATGGCTCAGATACTATCTCTGTTATTGATCTACTCTCAGAGAGTGTTGTTGAAACAATCTATGTGGGAAAGGGGCCTTATGAAATGGTATCGATAAAATAGTAAAATGAGCAGAGTAAAAAAAGCGGGGATAAAATGTATCCTTATATTAATAATCTCAGTGGTAGTGTTTATAATGGAAAGTGACCTTCTCTTTGCCGGAGATATACATGGTACTACTGATTTCTCCTATCGGTATTCAAGATCAAAGACTGATGGGGACAGTAGTGATGACTGGAAATTTATCCACAGATACTCCCTCGGCTGGAGAGAGAGACTTACTGCTACTATAGCCCTCTCTGCTGATATACGGGCAACCTTGAGTAATACTGAAGATATGGATTCAAGTGATCTCTCTCCCTCTTTCCTGTTGAGGATGTCAAACGATCTATTTTCCTCTAATATTGGATATCGTTCTACTGAAAAGGATCCGGATAAGGGTGATAACAACAGTTCTAAAATCTACAGTGTGGATCTTATTAGCAAACTAGAGAATATCCCCAGCTTGAGGGGGTCCTATAACAGGGGTGAAAACTTCACTGCAGGAGATATAACAACCCAGACCTCAAACCTCAATCTCAGTAGTGGTTATGGGTATAATTTCTTTAATCTGAAATATGATTATACAAGGGGTGATTCAAGGGACTTTAAGACTGAGACATGGCGTGAGACTGACAGACATTTCGGGACACTAGATCTATCTGAATCCTTCTTAAAAAATAAGATCTATCTGTCAGTGAGATACGGGATAGCCCATTCCAGTGTAAGAAATTTTAGTAAGGAGCCGACAAGGTTTTTGGAGGAGGTAGGTATAACAAGGGCACGCTTGGCTAATCCTGATCCTATTACTCCTAGTGTTGGATCTATTTTTGCTAATATGGCTGATGTCTCTTATCTTTTAGATAATGATAAAGACATAAATGGGAGTCCAACCATAAATATAAAGGATATCAATCAAAACATCGGATTTGATTTAGGAGATGTACAATCTATAGATAAGATATATCTTTATGTAGAACCTAATCTCACCCCTATCTCTGTTGATGGATCGATCTGGGATGTAGGGCACTGGGATCTATATTCGGCAACTACAGAAAGCTCAACATGGAATCCTGTTACCATTGGTGGAATTAGTAATGTTACCTTTGATTCAGTAAACAATCGTTTCGATTTTGATATGTCTGAATCAACGTCCATAGCACGCTATTTCAAGATTGCAAACAATGTTGCTATAACAACAAATGATATATACATCACAGAGATCGAGGTATTAAGCTACCTCTCTGAGGATGAGACGACCGAATTAGAATCGACCATCCTGAGACATGACATAAGCCTTAATGCCAACTTTCAGCCGACAGAGAGGATCAAATTATCGTACAATCTCTTTTACGAGACATCTGAATCTGAAAAAGAGTCTATCTCTAATAATACCTTTCAGTTGTCGCAAGGGACCAACCTCTCAACCAAACTACATAAATATCTTTCATCTTTAATAAGCTATCAAACACTATTGCAGCATGGGGTGGCAGTAAGGACAGGTCTGGATAGCTACTCACTTCAGTTGACCTCTTTACCTTTAGAGACACTAAAGTCCTCACTGATCTTCAACCGTTCAGAGTCTACAGAGGAATCAGGGATTCAATCTAGGGGTGATTCTGCCACATTAAGTATATTTTCTAATCTCTATTATGGTGTCGATATTGGTGTCGATTTTCTGATCAGCGGTTACAAGGACTTCTCATCAGGGACAAAGACAACCACAAAGTCGATAAGCACAGATATTAATCTCGATCTGACCAGGAAGATAAGGATTACTACCCATGGCGCTATAACATGGCAGAGTGGTAGAGTAAGTGATAAAAATATATATACCTTTCGACCGACAATAAATTATCGTATCTCAGAAAGTCTCTATCTTACTATTTCAGAGGATTTAAGGGGTAATGGTGATTTCGAGATAGGTAGTAATTTCAATGCCAACTGGCGTGCATCACGGGATTTACAGTTCATCCTGGGGTATAACCGCCGTGATTGGGGGGATAACCCATCTGAGAATATCAACTCAACAATAAGCTGGAATATAAGCAGGCATTTGGTATTGAGATTAGGGTATAATAGAGCTGTACAGGAAAACGATACAAGTAGTAAGACAGATACCTTTACAACGAGGTTGTCGACGAGGTTCTAACATGGAGGGAATTTGATGTGATTGATATTACAAAAAAATACCGGGGTTTGTTTATATTATTGCTCATGATGGTTTTAGTTATTAGTTGTGTGAGAGGAGGGGTAAGACATTATTTGAACCCCTCGGCGAATTTTCAATATATAAAGAGGATCGCTATACTTCCATTTAATAATCTTACTGATGAGAAGTTTGCAGGAGAGAGGGTAAGGAGTCTAGTTATAATAGAGCTCTTATCAAGAGGTACCTTTGATATAGTAGAGATAGGAGAGGTAGCTACAACTATGAGGGGTGTATATGAAGAGAGTGGATACAGAGAAGGTGAACTTGTTCCTATAAATAAAAATATTGCAAAAAAACTCGGTGAGAGATTAGATGTGCAGGCGCTTATACTTGGTTCTGTAGAGGAGTATGGTGTAAGTCGTTCGGGTACAAGTTCTACCCCTATAATCTCGCTCTCCCTGAGAATGGTGGATACAAATTCTGGTGAAATATTGTGGCAGGCAAGTTGTAATAAAAGAGGAGGGAACTATATAGGGAGGATCTTTGGTGTTAATGAGAAGACTATGAGTGGTTTGACAATGGAGGTCGCAAAGAAGATCATAGATACGTTGTTGTAAAAGACAAAAAACTCCTCAATGGATTTATTATCTATTTAAAAGGCAAAAAATGATTCATCAACCAATAACAATAGTACTGCAATACCGCAGCATTCTATCTCCAACCGCAGTACCACAGCACCGCAGCACCATAAAACCGCAGCACCATAAAACCGCAGCACTGCAGCACTGCGTCCTATCCTTTTTTCTTATACCTATTATCGTTATATTTTTGCTGTTTAGTAACGCATATGCAACAGTGAGAGATGTAGAGATAAAGAAGATAGCCATCCTACCTTTTAATAATCTTAGTGATAATCATGATGCCCTTTCCACAATTGTCCCACTCGTGAAAAAGGAAATCACTAAGACAAAAGGATTTCAGATAGTACCATCAGATATCCTTGAAGATTATATGAGAAGGATGAGGATAAGATATACTGACTCGCTGAGCAGGGTAACTGTCAGGAGACTTGGAAAGATGTTGAATATAGATGCTATCATGATCGGTTCAGTAGATCTGTTCAAAGAAGGTAATAACTCTCAGGTAGGGGTAAGCCTCCGATTACTTAGTACTAAGAATGGTTCTATTATCTGGATAGATAGCCTCTCATATTCGGCCTATGACTTTGTCCGCCTGTTAGGGTTAGGTAAGGTGGGCTCTGTTGTAGAACTAAGCAGGAGGGTGGTGGAGGACCTGATCAGTAAGATGGATAT
This sequence comes from uncultured Nitrospirota bacterium, assembly GCA_913009285.1. Lineage (GTDB taxonomy): Bacteria > Nitrospinota > Nitrospinia > SZUA-224 > SZUA-224 > SZUA-224. Next base: position 13,712 of record CAJVYE010000007.1, read on the forward strand.
AAAATTTGTGATAGAAGAGAAGATCATCATCCCATTTGAGGTTGAGGATGCAGAGATAATACCGGAAGCAATAAGAGGAGAGGAGAAGGTTGATATCTCTGTAAGACTGGTATCTATAGTGGGAAGACCTTCAAAGGTTATTATAGGAATAGAAGGGAAAAATGTCAGCCTTAAGGAAGAAGAGGAAGGGATATATCATGGTAGTTTTCTATCTCCTGTAGAGGAAGGCGAATATCCTATTCAGATAACCGCTATTGATCAGGATAATAACTCCTTTGATTTCTATGCAATGGCGAATTTGGTTGTAGATACAACACCCCCAAAGATAAATATAAAACTAAGCAACAAGATCTTTTCACCCAATGGAGACCAGACAGATGATAACGTTATCTTCTCTCCCAGGTTAGAGAAAAAAGACGACATTGATAGGTGGTATATAGCTATACTAAATGCTGATGGTAAGAGGATAAGGGAAGATGATGGGATCGGTATATTCCCTAGAAGACTTATTTGGAGGGGGAGAACCAATACAGGTGCCAGGGCAGAGGATGGTATATATACCTATGAGTTTTTGGTTATAGATAAGGCAGGTAATCAAACATTGATATCTGATAAAATAATTCTCGATATTACCCCACCGCGTGTAAAGATATCTCTTGACATAAGAAAAAAGGAGGTTATATTTAATTTTAATTACGATTTAGATGAAAAGATTGATAATTTGGAACTGAAGATATACAAGGGAAGGGATCAGATTGTTACTATTTCTTTCAATCATCTTTTCTATTTCCTTAAACCAAGTTTCATACTTATCTTTTTCTTTAATTTTAATAGGACATTTTACCATCTTTTCTTTAACCATCTTAAATTCAAAAAAATCTATCTC
>CAJVYE010000008.1 GCA_913009285.1 uncultured Nitrospirota bacterium
CTCTTTCCCTACACGCCGCTCTTCCGATCTCCTGGATCGCGACAACGCAATCGCCGCACACTATGGCCTGGAAATTGCCCTCCCTTTTCTTGATGGTGCTTTGGTCAAATACTCATTGGCTTTGCCTGCTGAGTGGAAGATAGAAGGCGATGCCACAGAGGGCGCCCTAATAGTGGTAGCCGGGAAGGCGTTTTTTGAACAAGACAATGAAAAGGCAGCAATGCCGAAGAATGACTCCATCCCCTTTGAGTCGGAGCAGCAGTTTATGGCAACCCTTCACCATAACCATTATGGTAAGGGCGCTATATATATGAAAGGCGCACCGGAAAGGGTTATCACTTTATGCGCCCTTGAATGGGGAAAGGCAAATGAAAATATAGACAGGGATTCATGGGAAGACCTTGCAAAAAAGATGGCCTCAGGGGGACTGAGGGTTCTTGGCATTGCCCTCAAACATGCACCTGAAGATCATGTAATCCTGAGGTTTACAGATATTGAAAGGGGCGGATTTACATTCTTAGGGATTGTAGGAATGATCGACCCCTTACGGCAGGAGGCTATGGATGCGGTAGATGCTTGCAAAGATGCAGGCATCAGGGTGAAGATGATTAACGGTGACCATGCACTAACAGCAAGGGTCATTGCAACCGAGATGGGGTTGGGAGAGGATGTTAAAACAGGGTTAGAGCTCGACCAGCTTAATGATGAAGACTTTGATGAGGTAGTCTCTAAGGTGAATGTATTTGCAAGGGTAAATCCCAGCCACAAGCTCAGGCTGATCAGGTCATTACAGAGGAAGAGAGAGATAGTTGCAATGACAGGTGACGGGGTGAATGATGCCCCCGCTCTCAAACAAGCAGATATAGGTATTGCAATGGGTATAACCGGAACGGAGGTCTCAAAAGAGGCATCGGATATGGTAATTACTGATGACAACTTTGCAAGTATCGAACGGGCTGTAGAAGAGGGTCGCACTGTGTTCAACAATCTTAAAAAAACCATTATGTTCATACTCCCCACAAATGGCGGCGAATGCCTTATAATCATATGGGCAATCATCACCGGGGCCTTATTGCCGGTTTTACCGCTTCATATCCTCTGGATAAATATGGTCACCACCGTAGCTCTGGCCATAACCCTGGCATTTGAACCAATAGAGCAAGGGACGATGAAGGTACCCCCACGAAAACCTGATGCCCCTATCATTGAACCATATCTCTTGTGGCGAATAGTTCTGGTATCCGTTGTTATGGCAGTGGGTTCTTTCGGACTGTTTTTTTACGAAAAGGGGCATGGGGCAAGCATTGAGACAGCAAGGACCATTACGGTTAACACTATAGTCTTCTTCGAGATATTCTATGTATTTAATATGAGATACCTGACCGGGAGTGTTTTAAGCATTAAGGGGCTGTTTGGCAATAGGATAATACTCATCGGAGCGGCAGCGGTGATTGTGTTGCAGATAATCTTTACTTATTGGCCCGTCTTAAACCATCTGTTCAAGACAAAACCGATTGATCCATGGAGCTGGTTAAGAATCATAGCCGTTGCAGCAATTATTTTCTTTATAGTAGAGATGGAAAAGACTATTAAGAGAAAGTTGCACAGAGTGGGCACAAAGACAGAATAGCTGGAAATTGGAGTGGTCATTTCCATTTGAACTTCTTAGGGTTCGCTCAAAAATCGGTCAATTCTGTATCAAACTGGTCATCTGCCTGGGATTGGTGAGCGATAGCGCTAGCCGTAACGCTTTTAAGATGACCCCCTTGAGACCCATTTGAATCCCAATGCGGTAATAAGTATATAAGTAAATATACAAGGAGGAACAGGGTAACCCAGACCACGGTTGAGCCTATAGGCCAGTGTTTGATTATATCTCCAGGATAGATCTTTTTTTCTCTATTTATTCTTTTCTTGACCTGTTCCGGATGGGCCAGATTCAACATCTTTGATAGATAAAGGATAATATTATCTGAGGCTATCTTACCTGCTGCTAATGGGTTCCTGCTAAACCATGCAAGTGACCGTGGTATATAATCTAAAAATATCTTCTCCATCTGATTGCTTAATTGAGCCAATGGATTATCAACAACCCACATAAATGCCCTGGCCCCTTTCCTGTAAAACCAGTCGCTATCAAGATTGATAGCCCTCATCTCTTTAGGATATATTCCGGAGAGCATGAGGTATGTGAAGGCCAATCCGGAGAAGAAAAGGAGCTGCAATTGTGTTATAACATGTGATGCTGTATATGGGACAAACTCAGCAGCAACTTCAGGATATGGGAGAATACTATAGAGTGGATAAGGATATACTCCAATAAAGATGCATAAGAAGGCAGTGATTCCCATGGCAATGAGCATATTGAGGGGGGGCTCCTTTGTCCTTATACCAGAGTCATGGGCAAAAAAGGCAAAATAAGGGATCTTAATCCCTGAATGGTGGAAGACACCTGCTGAGGCAAATATAAGCATAAACCATACAATATAATAGGATCCTTCGCCAGACGCGGTTATTATCATTGATTTACTTATAAAACCACTGAAAAGAGGAAATCCAGAGATTGATGCAGCGCCTATCATACAGAATACGGCTGTAAGTGGCATGGTCTTATACAATCCGCCCAGATCTGTACCATTGATCTTTCCTGTCATATGAAGAACAGAGCCCATAGACATAAATAGTAATGCCTTGTACAGGATATGACTAAAGGCATGAGCAGCCGTGCCATTTAATGACATCTCAGTACCTATTCCAATGCCGACTACCATAAATCCAACCTGGTTAATCAGACTATAAGAGAGTACCCTCCTCAGATCATTCTCGATTACGGCATAAAAGATGGGAAATACAGCCATGATAGCTCCAATCCATATAAGGATCTCAACCCCGGGATAGGCCCTTGCTAAAACATATACCGCAGTCTTGGTTGTAAATGCGCTTAAGACTACTGTTCCGGCAATTGTGGCTTCAGGGTATGCATCGGGAAGCCATGCATGGATAATAGGCCAGGCGCAATTCACGCCAAATCCAATAAATATAAGATAGGTCCCTAGTCCATTTAATCCTAAATATCCAAACTCAATGGAGCCTGTATTATTGGCATAGATTATTATACCTGCCAGAAGGAACAAACCTCCTGTAACATGAATTAAGGAATATCTAAATGCCGCGGCATACGATTTCTTTGTCTTACGCGCCAAAATAAGGCATACTGAGCCTATTGTCATCATTTCCCAAAAGCAGAAAAGGCTAATCAGGTCTCCAGCAAAGGTAACACCAAGGGCGCTCCCAGAGTAGAAAAATGCTGACCAGTATTCTATATCATTCTTTACATGAATAGCGTAAAGGATGGCTATAAAGGCTATCAAATGGAATATATACCCAAAAACCAGACTAAGCCGGTCCACTTTGACAAGAACGAGATTAAAATCCAGGAAATTAATGACCCAATGTGTCCCTATAGGTATATTAATAAGATTTATAAAGCCAAGAACAGGCAGAAGTAGTAAGTATGCAGATTTTACCTTTCCCCTTAGAAACGGGATAAGAAAGGCCCCTAAGATAAATATTAATGCTGGAGGAACAGTCTTAATCATAGTAATCCTCTTCTCTTTTTACTAATGTTCGTAATATATGCTTTGCTGCTACTACAAGACCTACACAGCAGACAAAACCATATATAGAAAAAAATCCGATCCACTCTTCCCATGCAAAATGGCCATGTTTATGAATAAAAAGGTCACATATAAAAAGGATTGCGCATGACACGTATAAAACTATCCGTACCTTTTTTACATTTTCCGGTTTATCAAAAATGGTTAGTTCTTTTTTCAACTTAGCTTCCCCCTGTTACACCTGTAACAACTATTTTAACAATATCAAATAAGGCTGATGAATAAAAGAATAGCAATAATGTCCCTACCGCTGTCAGCATAAGGGAGAAAACCATAAAGGCCGGGGCCTCTTTCCTCTCTTTCTTTTCGCCAGGAGGCAGGTCCTTAAAGAATGCTGCATATACTATTGAAAAAGTAACATGCATTCAATATGGTACTTGCCATTATTACAATGACAATCGGCATCTGATGGGCCTCAATCGAGCCAAGGACAAGATACCATTTGCTTATAAACCCTGCAGCAGGGGGAATACCTATCATCGAGAGGCTAGCAATGGTAAAGGCGGTCATGGTAAATGGCATCTGCTTCCCAATACCATTAAGTTCGCTTATCTTTGTCTTATGTGTGGCTACATATATTGCCCCGGCAGTAAAGAAGAGGGTTATCTTTCCAAAGGCATGGATTATGATATGCATAATCCCGCCTGTAATAGCATCCGGAGATAGGAGTGCAACGCCAAGGATAATATAGGATAACTGGCTTATTGTTGAGTAGGCAAGTCTCAATTTTAGATTGTCCTGCCTCAAGGCCATAATCGATGATGCTATTATGGTGAAGGATGCAAAATATGCGAGGCCGTGGCCAAGACCCAGTTGAGAGGCCAAATCTACACCAAATACGAATAGTACTATCTTGATAATTGTGAAGACACCGGCCTTCACTACTGCAACAGCATGGAGTAAGGCGCTAACCGGGGTTGGGGCAACCATGGCAGCAGGAAGCCATGAGTGAAAAGGCATCAATGCCCCCTTTCCGATCCCGGCAATAAATAGTATAAATATTATGGTCAGTAATAAGGCCGACCCATTACCAGCCAATATCCCGTTATTAGAAAACTCAAGGGTTCCAGCTGCATTATAGGTAAGGAATATGGCAAACAACTGAAAGCCGATGGATGTTCCTAATAGATATGTGAGGTATCTCTTTCCACCTTTTATCGCCTCTGGTGTCTCTTTGTGGATGACGAGAGGGTATGTACATAGGGTAAGCATCTCATAAAAGACAAAGAGGGTAAATAGATTTGCAGAAAAGGCTATACCCATGGTAGCAGACAAGGCAATAGCAAAACAGATATAAAACCTGGTCTGGGCATGTTCCTTTAATGCACGCATATACCCAATAGAATAAAATGAGTTGATAATCCAAAGGAATGACGAGGTTAACGCAAAGAATATACCAAAGGCATCAACCCTGAATTTTATATCAAGGCCTGGCAGGACACTAATAAGGAAATATTCAATTACCTTACCTTTGAGTATTAATGGCAGCATTGAGACAACAAGGGAAAACTTTGTAATGGCAGCAAGTATTGTCCATGATTCCCTCAGGTTCGGGTACTTTCTTGATGCTGCTATAAGCAGAACAGCTATGAGGGAGACAGATATTATCAATAATGGTTTTATAGATGTTATTATTTCCACTTTCCTAACCCCCCAGAAGCATCTCAGCAGCAAATCTTGTTATGTATACAGGGATAAAGGCAGCGATTCCAAAGATTATGCAGCAGGAGGCAAGGGTAAGGGTCGGCACAAGCATACCTGCCGGTGCATCATCTATTTTTGTTGTATGTCCCCCCCCATCATCCTTAAAGTATATATTGTTAATAACCCTCCCGAAATAGATCGCGCTTAGAAGGGAACTTATGAGTATAACCAGAACAAAGACCCACTTTCCAGCCTGAAGTGCACCAAGCGCCAGGTACCACTTACTCACAAAGCCTACTGTAAGGGGCACACCCACCATTGAAAATGCCCCTATTGTGAAGGCAGCCATACTGAAAGGCATCTTTTTCCCCAATCCCTTTAGGTCATCTATATTAGTGATACCTGTTTTATAAACAATAGATCCAACAACAAGGAATAGTCCCCCCTTCATAAGGGCATGATTTAATATATGGATCAGACTACCAATAATACTCAGCTTATTAGCAAGGGCAATACCAAACACTATGTATCCTATCTGCCCTATACTTGAATAGGCAAGCATACGCCTGATATCTTTCTGGCCAATGGCAAGTACAGAACCTGCTATGATGGCAACAGCAGATAAGTAGAGAAACATCTGGGAGACTGGTACCACCTCTAATATAAAGCGTGGTTTAAACACTGTGAACATTATCCTTATCATAACGTATATCCCAACCTTGGTGGCAGTAGCAGCCTGGAGTGCGCCCACTACAGAGGGGGCATGGGTATATGCGTTTGGGAGCCATATATGGAGGGGAAAGAGGGCAATCTTTATACTGAGACCAACGGAGAAGAATGCAAAGGCTGTCCGGACAACCGTGCTGTCATAAAGAAGAGGCAATCTCTCCCTGAGATCTGCCATATTAAGGGTACCTGTCACCATATAGAGATATCCTATGCCAAGGAGTATAAAGGTAGCTGCAATAGTGCCAAGTATTAGATAGTTATAACTTGCGATAAGGGCATCCCTTTTTCTGCCCACAGCAATTAAGGCATAACCTGCCAGAGATGATATCTCAATAAATACATAAAGATTAAATATATCACCTGTTATAATCATTCCGAGGAGCCCTGCGACAAAGAACATATAGATGGAATAAAAGCTTGTTATCTTGTCTTCAGGGATCTCCTTACCAACACTCTTCATTGAATACAGGGTAATAATAAAGGTAATAAAGGAGATAACCACCAGGACAAATCCACTTAGATAGTCCACTACATATTCTATACCCCATGGTGGCTCCCAGTTTCCAAGCCAATAGCTGATTCTCCCCTTCTCAAATACAGTTCTTAAAAGGGAGATTGATAGCAAGAGAGATGAAAAGGTTGCAGCGATTGATACATACCAACCATATATCCTCCTTATTCTTCCTACAAGGGGGATAATGACCGCTGAAATCAATGGAATAATAATAACAAAAACAGGGAAATGCTGGGATATATTCACTTACTCATCTCCAAGATCTTATCTTCCTCTATGGAGCCATATGCCTTATATATCCTTATGATAAGTGCAAGGGCAACCGCTGTAGTACTTACAGAGACCACAATAGCAGTGAGGATCAAGACATGAGGGAGGGGGTTGTCATATAGTATTGCCTCTTCCCATACTATTGGGGCCGTACCTCCCTTAACCTTTGCTATAGATATATAAAAGAGAAACACCGATGTCTGAAATATATTCATCCCTATAACCTTCTTTATCAGGTTCTGCTTGGCTATCATGGCATAAAATCCTATCATCATAAGTGTTATGTATATCCAGTAGTTATATTTGCCAAGAAAAATTTCGATCATCTTTCCCGTCTCGCTGTCTCAAAGAATATAGTAATCATTACTGAGGCTACCGTAATCCCTACCCCAATTTCAATACCAAGGATCCCCATATCACTTGCAAGATGGGCAGAGCCAAGTGGGAGGATGTTATATTCGAGGTATTTTCCACCAAAAAGCACACAGATTAGACCAATCCCTGCATATATCAAGACACCTACGCTATTTAAGGTATCGCTTAATTTTTCTGAAATTATCTTCCTTCCTTGATCAATACCAAAGACAATTGCATAAAGGATTATACTTGCACCAAGGATTACACCTCCCTGAAATCCCCCTCCTGGTCCACTCTCTCCATGCATAATTACATAAAACCCATAAAGCTGAATAAAAGGGATCAAGATCCTTGTAACGGTTCTTAATATGATGTTATCCTGCAAAATAATTCTCCTTCATATCCAAAATAGTCAAATTATCACTACCAGTGGTGGCTTGTTACAAGTGCCTAAAGTGCCTAAAGTGAGCTAAAGTGAGCTAAAATTAAAAAAAATATTCCATCAACTTTAGGCACTTTAGCTCACTTTAGCTCACTTTAGGCACTTTACTTCTCATCTCTCTTTCTTCTTAAAAGCAATATTACACTTATACCTGCTGTAAATATAACAGTGGTCTCTCCCAGGGTGTCATACCCTCTATAGCTTGCCAGAACAGAGGTAACCATATTGATTACCCCTGTCTCTTCATGGGTCTTCTCTATGTATCTTGGGGCTACATGATGGTTTGCTGGCGCCTGTGGATCCCCAAAATCTGGCATATCAATAGTTCCATAAGCCAGCATAGCACCAGTTACAAGAACAACAAACAGGGATATAGTCTTCAATCCTCTTCCCTCCTCTTTGTCCTGCTCAGGGCCGCTATTACCAAAACAGTAGTAATTCCTGCGCCAACCGATGCCTCTGTAAAGGCTACATCCACAGCATTCAAGTTTGTCCATACCAGGGCCATTATCAGACTATAGGCTGTGAGGATCATTGTTGCACTCAACAGATCTTTCATGTGGACCGCTGCTATTGCACATATTACAAGAAAAAGGAGAAGTATTAAATCTAAATCTATCATTTTGACCCCTTCTTTTCCCATGGCTTTACCCCTGCTAAGTAGGCAGCCTTGGCAATGGCATGGGTCGCTGTTGGATTGACTATAAATATGAATATTATTATAAGGAGGAGTTTAATGCTTATAAAGGAAAACCCCTCGTAAATAATAAGACCTGTTAAAATCAATGTCTGGCCAAGGGTATCATTCTTACCTGCGGGATGCATCCTGGAGTAAAAATCAGGGAATCTCACCACCCCGATCGCAGCGACTACACTAAAGAAACAACCCATGGTTAAGAAGATACCTGTTATGATTGTAGTTATATTCATAATAGATTATAGATTTAATCGTAAGCGTTCACAGAACACTGAAATTTGAAATTGGAAATTGGAAATTAGGTAATAAGCCATAATTTTAATCCTTAAAAAGCATAATACGTTACCACGGATATTCCGTATCTTTCCATGGTGAATTATTACGATAACACAAATTTCCAATTTCTAATTTCCAATTTCTAACCGTGAACGGTTACATTTAATCGAGTCTGCCTCTCTCTATATACTTTAATATTGCAAAGGTTGCAATAAAATTCATAAGGGCATAAACAAGGGCAATATCAAGAAAATGAGGACGTTTATATATAAAGCCTATTAAGGCTAAAATCACTACTGTCTTGGTTCCAATAACATTTACAGCAAGCGCCCTATCATACATCCTTGGACCTTTTATTGCCCTATAGAGGACAAGGAAGGTTGCCAGAACTATTGCTATTGCAGAGGCATTAAACATTTTTTGCTAACCTGAAAATCTTCACCTTCCTACCTTCTCCATTCCCCCTCTACCCACCTTCCACTATTTTTACCCTCGCCTGCATTTCTCCTTCAAGGAGGTCTTCAGCAGGCTTTTCTGCTATGGCATGGACGATAAACTCCCCATTCTTTACATCTATGGTCACTGTACCAGGAGTCAGGGTGATAGAATTCGCAAGAGTAACTATTCCCATATCTGTCTTTAAGTCTGTCTTGAATTTTATTATTCTGGGGGCTATTGGCATGTTTGGATGAAGAGTACGATAAACAATATCTAAATTTGCTAATGCAATCTGATACAGGAGCCATGGCAGATATCTTATAAATCGTAGGAGTTTCTTGAAACCACGCCTTATATTTACATCCCCAATCATCAAATCATGGGAGATAAATGCCACGAAAAGGCTCGAGATTATCCCTAGAAACAGGTGCATGAAATCAAAATAACCTGAAAGGAGTATCCAGAAAGAAAATAATATAATGAAGGTTAAAATGAAACTCACACTATATACCTCTATTGCTTAAAACATTTTATTCATAATCCTTTTTAAAGGAATTTTAAAGGGAAAGGATATTGAAAAGCAATACAAGTAAGAAAACTTCCAAATCTATCTAACTCTCTAACTCCTTATCCACCAGGACATCAACTTTATCTCCCCTTACTTCCATAAAGCCACTGCTCAAGTTGAGTATCACCTCATTTAGTTGAGATTCTCTGATCTTCAGACTACCAGCCTTTAAAGCAGTAACCAATGGGGCATGTCTTGGCAGGATTCCCAGGGATCCTTCTGATCCTGATCCGATAATACTGACTACATCCCCGCTATAAATTACCTTCTCTGGAGTAATAACCTCTAATTTGAAGGTTTTTTCTGCCATAATTATCCCTCTTCTCTCATCTTCTTTGCACTCTCTATAACTTCGTCAATACCACCGACCATATAGAATGCCTGCTCAGGCAGGTCATCATGTCTCCCCTCTATGATCTCCTTAAATCCTCTAACAGTCTCTGAGAGTGGAACATATTTGCCTGGTGTTCCTGTAAATTGTTCGGCAACAAAGAATGGCTGTGATAGAAACTTCTGGATCTTTCGTGCCCTGGTAACTGTAAGTTTATCCTCCTCAGCCAGCTCCTCCATCCCGAGAATGGCGATTATGTCCTGAAGATCCTTGTACCGCTGTAATATCTGCTGTACACCCCTGGCAACAGCATAATGCTCCTCCCCTATAATCCTTGGATCGAGGATCCTGGAGGTGGAATCAAGTGGATCAACAGCCGGATATATACCTAACTCAGCTATCTGTCTTGAAAGAACCGTAGTCGCATCGAGATGGGAAAAGGTTGTTGCAGGCGCAGGATCGGTAAGATCATCTGCAGGGACATAGATAGCCTGGATTGAAGTAATAGATCCCTTATTAGTTGATGTGATTCTCTCCTGAAGGTTACCCATCTCTGTGGCAAGTGTAGGCTGATAGCCCACAGCAGAAGGCATTCTTCCAAGAAGGGCAGATACTTCTGATCCTGCCTGTGTAAATCTAAATATGTTATCGATGAAAAGAAGAACATCCTGTCCCTTTTGGTCACGGAAAAATTCTGCCTGTGTCAAGGCAGATAGTCCTACCCTGAGTCTGGCCCCGGGTGGTTCATTCATCTGTCCAAAGACAAGTACGGTCTTCTCTAATACGCCTGACTCTTTCATCTCAAGCCAAAGGTCATTCCCTTCCCTTGTCCTCTCTCCAACACCTGCAAATACAGAAAACCCACCATGCTCTGTTGCTATGCTTCGTATCAACTCCATTATCAGAACAGTCTTGCCTACACCAGCACCTCCAAAAAGTCCTACCTTACCACCTTTTGCATAAGGCTCTAAAAGATCAATAACCTTTAGCCCTGTCTCAAAAAGAGAGATATCTGCCGCTTGTTCTTCAAACGTTGGAGCAGAACGATGAATTGGTAAATATGTATCACTATTTATTTCGCCCAGATTATCAATAGGTTTTCCAAGGAGGTTTATCAATCGCCCCAGGCTCTTCTCACCTACAGGCACAGTGATCGGTTTTCCTGTATCAGCTACCTCGATACCACGTAGCAAGCCATCAGTTGTTGACATAGCAACACACCGCACCACACTGTCACCCAAATGCTGGGCAGTCTCTAGGACTATATCTATATGTCTTTTCTCATCTTTTATTGTCAATGCATTATTTATTTGTGGAAGCTGCTTTGGTGCAAACTCTACATCTACCACAGGACCTATTATCTGAACAACTTTTCCAATACTCAATTCAATCCCTCCTTTTTATATCAGGTGAAAGGTGAAATCACCTATTACCTTCCTTACCCCCTAAGTGCATCTGCACCTGATACTATCTCTAACAATTCCCGTGTAATGGATGCCTGTCTTGCCTTGTTATAGCTCAGTGTTAAATCGTCTATCATCTCGCCAGAATTCTTGGTAGCATTTCTCATTGAGACGAGTCTGGATCCTAACTCACTGGCAATCGACTCCACTAATGAATTATATACCTCTGTCTCTATAAATCTAGGGAGAAGATCAGCCATCAACTTTTCAGCCGAAGGCTCAAATATATACTCTTGTACGACCTCTCCAAGCTCTTTACCTTTTGGCCTCTCAAGGGGGAGTAATCCCCTTTCTGTAGGACGCAGATTCATAACAGTAACAAATCTGGTAAAGAAGAGAATAACTTGATCAAACTCTCTTTTCTTATACCCATCAATCAATTCACCTGCTATCTCTTTTACCATTTCAATGGATACCCCTTTGACTGGCAATGGATGGAAGTTTATTATAGGAAGATTCCTTTTCTTAAAATAATCATATCCTTTTTTTCCTATACATAAGAGTACTATATCTTTATCAGAATTATAATTAATAAATTCCTGAATCTTGCGAATCATATTTCCATTATATGCACCGCATAGTCCCTTATCCGATGTTATTATGGTAAGAGCAAGCTTTTTTATCTCCCTCTTCTCTAAAAGAGGGTGTTCAATATCATCTGATACAGATACCCATAGATTCTCCATCAACCCCTTCATCTTTTCGGCATAGGGTCTTGCGCTCTGGGCCATCTCTTGTGCCTTACGGAGTCTTGCAGCAGCTACCATTTCCATAGCCCTGGTGATCTGCTGGATATTCTTTACTCCGGCTATCCTCTTTTTTATATCCTTTGCTGTTGCCATACTACCTCGTTATTTTCGATTTTCGATTTTCGATTTTCGAATGAAAGGAAAAAATATATTTTCGAGGGAAAAAACCTTCTCTTGGCTCTTTTCTTTAATAAATCAAAAATCAACATTAGAAAATCGAAAATTGACTTACTTATCCTCTCCCATACCGCAAATCCTCTTACACTCAGTGGCCACCTTTTTCAAGGTAGTTAGTATATCATCTGTAAGCTTCTTTTCTTGTTTGATCTTTTCCGTGATTTGAGGATACCTGTTTTCAATAAATTTAAAAAATTCCTTTTCGCACTCTTTAAGCTTATTAACTGGTATATCATCTAAATAACCCTCACTAGCCAACCAGATGATCAATATCTGATCTTCCACTGGCATGGGTATAAACTGATCCTGCTTTAATATCTCAACCAGCCTCTCCCCACGGGTAAGCTGTGCCTGTGTGGCCTTATCCAGATCAGAGCCGAACTGGGCAAAGGCAGCCAACTCCCTGTACTGGGCAAGATTCAGACGTAAAGTACCTGCTACCTTCTTCATAGCTGGTATCTGGGCATTTCCACCGACCCTTGATACAGAGAGACCAACATTTACAGCAGGTAGATCGGAAGAGCGTCGTGTAGGGAAAGAGTGTAGATCTCGGTGGTCGCCGTATCATTCAAACAAAAACAGCAAGTCAGACACA
>CAJVYE010000009.1 GCA_913009285.1 uncultured Nitrospirota bacterium
CCCGCGATCTTCTCAGTATTAAGGAGGGTTCCATTGACACTGAGATCTAAGATAAACCATTCGTCACCTTCTTCCTCAATAATGGCATGTTCTCTGGATACAAACCGGTCAGGGAGTATAATATCATTATATTTGCCACGACCTATAGTGAGCTGTTGTTTGGACAGAATCTGTCTGCCAATTATCTTTTTGCCAAGACTTATAATGACCTCAATTGCCATAACCAGTCCCCCTTCTTAGGGCAAGCCCTTACCACTTTATCTTTTCCCAGCCCTTGCTACCATGGTGGGTGGTTAGAAGGGTATCCTTCCATGCCTTACCGGGCTTTACCTGATTTCCATGGCGATCGGTCAGGGAAACAATAGTAAGGATAGCAGTTGCTTTATTTCCTATAAAATTCATCTCACCAAAAGTGATTTCTATTGTTGAATAGTTATTAAAGAATTGTTTCAATGATTTTATTTTACTCGATGATATATCTGATAAATTCTTAAGGGTTTTTATATCCTTATTTTTATAGGCTATTCTAAAAGAATTAAGCAGTTTTCCCACCTCTTCCATACGCTTCTTCCTTGCAATCCTTGCCCCAACAATTGCCGCCTCCTTTGCCTTTTTAAACCCTGAAATAGACTGATTAAACATAGCCGTAGCGATCTTGTAATCCCCTTTGTCGAGGGCCTTCTTTCCTTGCTCAAATTTATCTGTGGCATCTTGAAAGAGGGAGGGAGCCAGACCTTTTGCCCTGGCTGAAGAGGCCTCCTCCTGAAAAGATTTAACACGCCTCATTAATCTCTCTGCCTTGGTCTGTCTATCATTTAATTCCTTTTCAGCCCTTGCCATGGCAAGGGCTGTCTCCTTTGCCCTTTTAAACCCTGAAATTGACTGATTAAGGTTAGCCGTGGCGATCTCATAATCCCCCTGGTTAAGGGCCTTCTTTCCCTGCTCAAATATATCTGTAGCATCTTGAAAGATGGAGGTCGATAGTCTCTTTGCCCCGGATAAAGATGCCTCTTTCTGGATAGACATAACCTCTGTCATTAATCTCTCTGCCCTGTTCCGGGCATCATTTAATTCCTTTTCTGCCTTTCTTTGGCCATTATTAAACTCTGCCTCAGCACTCTTATAATATTCAATTGTACGGGTAAGGTTCTCCTTTGCTGAATCATAATCCTTATTAGCTATCATGGATTGGGTTTGTCTGTATAGGATATCTGCCTCATTCATATATGTAATACCTGCCTCATACCTATCAGGGGCATATTTATCAGTCCCTGTAACCTCTGAAGACTCTTTGGCTTTAATGGCCTCTGCTTTAGTCAAGGACATCTGTTTCTGAATGGCCTGGATTTCTGTATATAGGGTCACATCGGAAACTCTGCCGCTCTCTTCAGTTGTAGTACTTGACTTAAGGGGCTGGATTTTCTGATATTTAGCCCTATCCCCAAAAGCAAACCAGATGATAATAGATATCAAGATCAGAGCAGCGCCTCCACCAAGGAGGGTGGGAAACAATTGAGGCCTGAATTTTCTGGGAGATATCGTGATTTTTGGTTTTAGAGATTTCTCAAGATCCTCTATTAAAGATTGTGCATCAGGGTACCTCTCTTGAGGGTCCCTTTTTAATAACCTGATTATTATGGCCTTGAGGTCATCAGGGGTCTCTTCAGGAAAGATTAAAGAAATCTCATTCTTTATATTTATAAGCTTTCCTATTATAGTTATCTTAGAGTCTCCATCAAATGGTGTGCAGCTAGTAAGCATCTTATACATGACCATTCCAAGGGAGTATAGATCCATACGAGGATCAACAGGCTCTCCTCTTACCTGTTCAGGTGACATATATTCAGGGGTACCAAGTATATTGTCTGGTGATGTTAGCGTATTCTCATCTCTTGCGCTAGCTATACCAAAATCAGTTACCTTAATCTTTCTGGATGCTAATACTAATATATTTCCGGGTTTTATATCTCGATGAATAATACCTCGTTTATGGGCATGGGCCAGGGCAGAGGCTATCTGAATGGCCATCTTGGTTGTTTCCTCCGGGTCAAGGCGTCCCTGTTCTGACAAGAGAGATTTTAGATCAGTTCCCTCTTCATGTTGCATGCCATATTCCATTGCAATATAGGGGATCTCATTATCTTTATCAATATCATAGATATGGATTATGTTCTCATGTTTTAATCTGGCCATGGAGCGGGCCTCTCGCATAAATCGCTCGATGAATAAGCTGTCAGAGATAAGCTGTTCACGGGGGATCTTAATAGCTACAACTCGTTTGAGGTCTCTTTGATTGGCCTTATAAACGTCTGCCATACCACCCCCACCAATCTTTTCTATAATTTCATATTTATTTGAAAGGACCTTTTTCATTTGCAAATACCTTTTAATAGGACGTAAATGACGCTAATTTACAGGATATAACTATTTAATATCAAATCCCTGTTTATAAAGCAATTAAAAAACAATATCCTCTTCCAAAAATCTCTTGACGGAAATGAAGTGGTGATGTAGGATAATTACAATTTTATGGTTTTCTGGTCTCTAATAGAATTGAGATCACAGAAATAACTCTGTGATCTCTGTGGCAAAAAAGGTAAAGATGACTCAACAGAATGATCTGATTCCTGTGCTAGGTTCTGCTGCGGGTGGACTCCGTTTTGAGATCGTCCTGAATAAGGTTCGGGGGGAAGAGAGATTCGAAGATTCAGAAGAACCATTTGTAATCCTGAATGATTTTGGTCGATTCTCCACGGTATTTCTGGCACGGATTGCCATGGGAGAAGATACAACTGTCAGGTATTTTGCCCTTAAAACCCAGCGAAATGCATATAGTACATTTGGATCCAATATTGCCCACAGACCCATAACTAATAAGCAGATTACTAAGCTATGGGAGGAGGAAAGGGAGAATCTTTCCCATTTTAGCGGCCTGCAATTAGAGGTTGTAGAGCTCTTTGATTTTGGAAAAACCTTTGGGGCATCTCAAGAAAAGAGTAATCATTTTACTCAGAGCTACCCGGTAACTTATTGTAAAAAGAAGGATCAATATTTTCACCCCCTCTGTCCGGAATGTCTCTCCTTTCTCAGGGATTGCCGTGACGAATCCCTCCTTATACAAAACGGTCTACCGGGTTATTCAGGGAGTAACACAAGATATCTCTATTGCGAAGGATGTTCATCTCAAAAATCCAAAAACTCAGATAAGCTTGTACTTTATACCTATTCTCTCACGCCAGAGGAGACAACCAAAACAAAGGTTATTATTCGACGTCGGGGGCAACTTTATCATGATCTTGCAAAGATTATACAATCCCGTGAGATATATGAAAAGGATCCAGCGGTTCATAAGAGACTTCAAATGGTCTTTCCATGTTATTCATGTGATTATGCAAAGGAATGCTATTCTTCAGGTAAG
The DNA here is from genome assembly GCA_913009285.1 of uncultured Nitrospirota bacterium. GTDB lineage: Bacteria > Nitrospinota > Nitrospinia > SZUA-224 > SZUA-224 > SZUA-224. Next base: position 3,419 of record CAJVYE010000009.1, read on the forward strand.
AAAGGGGAAGAGACGATACTTGCGGAAAACAGACTAACACCTTTTTCTTATTATGAATTCTTTGTCCTCCCCCTTGAACTGCTTCATATCCATTATGATGAATTTTGTGACCTCCTTGGAGGGGCATCCTGGCATAGCTTTAAACAGAGCTATCGTAATAGGGGATCTTCCTTTGTACGAGAGTTGATTATATCTCAAATTGAGCCGTTTTTTTCCTCCCCTTACCAGTTTATTTTTCAGGATGATCCCTCCGGTCTTTTTGCCCTGGAGATTCTTCGATTAAAGATGATCGCCTTTACACAACTGTGTAAGGGGATCTTATCAATACATGCCAGATGCCGTCGCCCGCATCTAGATATAAAACCTGCTAGTGCTATGGTTTTTCTACCCTCCTCTGGCAGGGATCTTCCCTCTCGTTGGAATTTCAGGGTTAAGGTCATTGACCTGGCAGCCACATCTCTATTTGAGCCTGAAGAGATCACACATGGGATATTCAAGACGATCTTTTGGCCACCTCACGATTATCAGAAGATATATACGGCTCCAACCATTTGCGAGACACCATTTGGTCATGAAGAGATCGTGAATGTTACGGTCCGATCCATCAACAAGGTAGAGAATCGTGGTAAAGGGACAATACTCCAGATCGAAGCCGATCTTGTCTCCGAGGAAATCAGGCCCGAGGAGTACTCAAGATATGATGTGATGCGTATTATACTGAATGCCCCCTCTTACCGTCTTGAAAACCTCATCATCTGGGGTTCAAAGGAGGAGGCCATTAATCAGGGTTTTCGTATAAAGGGGGTAGTATCCTCAAATGAAAGTAGTGTATTTGAATTCTTAAGAAAGGCAAAGGATACTACATTTTACGACTCAAAGGTCGCCTTTTACAAGACATACCATGTCCCATGCGATCTATACAGTATTGGAATGATGTTAATCAGGACAATCCTGGTCAATGATGAAAATGATCTATCCTTTGTGGATCAAGGGATAAAAAGGATAATAAACAGATTAATCCTTTCTATTAATGAGGAGAAGATTAAAGATTCTGGATATATTGATACCTTATTGCAAGGTTTATTAGAATCGGGAAAAGGGGTCTTTTCCAAAAACGCTGTCTTTTTTAGACGTGAAGATCGTGAACAGAACCGAAATGCCATATCTGATGATATTTGGTATAATATATTGAGATTTGCATTTCGTCTGATCACGAATATCCCCGGGTTCAGCTTCTGCTCGGATCATGGCGATTATGACCCGAATAGACCTGAAAAGGTCATGGAGGATGTATTACAGGAACTTGAAGAGATAAATACTGGTCTTCATGTCGGGCTGTTCGGATCCCAGGTAAGAAATAGAGAGATATTGGAGGTATGTGACACTGTCCTCAAAGAGTTGACTGAAGATTATGCCTGCTAAACTTGTTGTGACAACTAAGAATGGTGATTCTGAGATGGAGGGTTCTGAGCACCTCTTTGATCAGCATCTGATAACGATTGGACGTGATCCTTCTAATCTTTTGTGCCTCCCTGATCCGAGAAGGATTGTATCTTCAAGACATGCCAGGATTGAGTTTCGTGAAGGGACATTCTATATGGCTGATAATAAAAGTAAAAATGGGACAGATCTAAATGGAGAGCGACTTATACAGAATCAGGCATATCTACTCCATGATAATGATAAAATCGGTATTGGTGATTTCATTCTCTCTTTTACAGAGGTCATTCCTGAGTTAGAGGAACAGACCATTATTGGTTTAGATAGGACGATGGTTACAACAAAAGAGGAGATAGAAGTCAAAGAAGAGGTTCCGGTTGATATAGACGCTGAGAAGGAGCAACCTCCTCAGATAGAGGAAATTAATCTATCAAAGAAGGATATAGTCACTGAAGAATACACAAACTTAACAGATGAGGTAATAGAAAAAGAGGCTAATAAGATAGCCCAGGATCTCTGCCGTGTCTATTCTGAACAGGGAGGGCTGGATGCAGAGGCACGTATGGAGCTATTGACCCGTACAGTAAAGGAAAAGATCAGTGGCCTGGATACTGAGGAATCAAAGAAGGTGATAGCTGCTGTAAAAGGCTATTTCCCGGAAAGGGCATATGAACGGGATAGGCTGATGCGGGAGAACCAGGAGTTTAGGGACAGATTGAGTAAATGGGAGAATGAACAAAAACTCTATCAATCAGCATACCAGGTATTATCTGTCTTATCCAATCGTTTTGTAAAGGAGAGATCATCTTTTGAATCCAAAGAAGAGATTGAAAGGTTTTGCACCCGGATCGAAAAGACCCTGGATGTACTATTACGATGTCTTATAGATGCGCTCAAAGGGCGTAAGCAATTTGAGTATGAATTTGATGTTCAGGTTACACAGATCCTCTCATGGGAACATAATCCAGTAAAATCTGCAGCTACCCCTGAGGAACTGTCAGCTTATCTTTTGAATTGGGGGAGTACAGAGAGAGATATTGAGAAGCCTTCTCAAGATCTTGAAAAGGCATTCCGTGATCTGATGACACATCAACTCGGACTTCTATCCGGGACCAGACAATCCTTACATGCCTTGCTACAGGAGTTTGCCCCTGAAGTTATAGAAAAGGAGATTAAAGAGTCGAGTGACTATGAATGGTATTTAAAGCTACTTTACAAGATACCACCTTTTTTACAATGGGGGATATGGAGGAGGTATATGAAAAAGCATAGGGCATTTTCAGAAAACAAGAAAAAGTCTTTTGAAAAGATATTAGGGCCCAATTTTCCCAAAGGGTATTTGGAGTTATTAAAAAAGATCGATCAATCCAAACGAGGTGTGTCATGAGAGCTAAATATTTACCAATATTGATATGTATATCCTGTTTATTGATGACAGGGATAGTTAGTTGTGGGAAGCCATATGCTAAGGCATATTTTCAGACCTCTGAAAGATTGAATCCGGACGGTCGGGGACGTGCCCTTTCAGTGGTTGTCCGTATATATCAATTAAAAAATAAACAGAACCTTGAGAATGCAGACTTCTTTATGTTATTGACTAACGAGGCTGAGGTCCTTGAAGGTGATGTCCTTGATAAAGAAGAGATCACCCTTTATCCTGATTCTGAGAGCATGTTCAAGATTATGAGAAAGCCAGAGGCGAATTACATAGGTATTGTTGTATTTTTTCGTAAACCTGTAGGGAATTCCTGGCGTGCAATTCTACCCCTCAAAAAGAAGAGGGAAAAGATCTATTTGACACTTGGGAGGGAGAGTATCAAAGCCACAAAATCCAAAAAGGAGTGGAAATAAATATGCAAAAGTTTTAAAACTTTTGCTGGTCGGGATTGCAGGGAAGGGGATTTTTAGAGGAACATAATATGAGTCACTATCGTAAGATCATCTGGAATGAGGGGATGTTCCTCATTCCGCATCATTTTCAGCAGTGGGATCATTATCAGGAGGAGCAACTGAACTCCCGGTTAAGATCCCTTAATCACTTCAACTGGGGGGTTGTCGAGTTAAAGATCGATAAGGATGCCCTGGCAAATGACCGTTTTGCCTTGCTTAATTGTAGTGTGGTGATGCCAGATGGCCTCTCCATCAATATCCCTGAGACAGATGGCCTGCCAGAAGGTCGAAACATCAAGGATTACTTTCTTCCCTCCATGGAGAAGTTGGATGTCTATCTTGCCATCCCAATAGAGAGACGAGGTTCTCTCAACTATCAGATAGATGATTCTGCAAGTCCTCGTAATGTCCGATATGTTAGAGAGTTCGTTCGGGTAGCAGATGAAACCACAGGTCAAAATGAAAAGGATATCGGTTTGGCGTGTAAGAATCTAAAGATCCTTTTTTCTGGAGAATCCCTGAATGACTTTAATTATATAAAGATTGCAGAATTGGTTCGAACAGCCTCAGGAATAGTTACGCTTCGTGAGGAGTTTATTCCAACCTGTCTAAGTATATCCGCATCAGAACATCTTATGAACCTCCTTCGTCAACTCCTTGAGATATTAGCTGCAAAAAGCAGTTCTCTGTCAGACGAGCGAAGGCAAAAGGTATCTGGCTCAGTGGAATTCGGGACATCAGACATATCAAATTTCTGGTTTCTCCATACTGTAAACTCCTTTATTCCTGGTATATCTCATTTTTATAATATCTCCAGGGGGCATCCAGAACAACTCTATCTGGTTTTGGCACAACTGGCCGGGGAACTTACCACCTTTGCCATGGATATCCATCCAAAGGATCTGCCAAGATACAACCATGATGATCTGTCACAGTCATTTGATATGTTGTATGGACAGATCCGAGATATGCTTGAGACGGTTATCTCGAGCAACTGTATCCCTATCCCTCTTGAGCGAACTGAAGAATCACTCTTTGTCGGCCGTGTCACAGACGATCGGCTGTTAGATTCAGCTCAATTTTATATTGGAGTGAATGCAGAGATATCTGAAAGAGAATTAATGGATAAGGTCCCTCAACAGATCAAGATAGGCTCTCTTGATAACATCAATACTATAGTCAATATGGCCATGCCAGGTGTTACTATCACTCATTCTCCAAGGCCGCCGGCAGCTATTCGTATAAGGATGGGGTATCAATACTTTCGGCTTGAGAACCGTGGTGATTACTGGGATACTGTACAGAAATCTAAAACCATAGCCATCTATGTTTCGTCGGAGTTTGTCGGGATTAATTTAGAGCTTGTAGCGATTAAGGAATAATATTTTAGGGGTATCCGTTTGACTCTCGCAAATATTCCATAACATGTTAAAAATAAAGGGATTATATATGTAAAATCATAAACAGTCATATGCGATATAACGTTCGCCAAATCAATTGGTTGTAACAATTTAGGGGAGTCAAACGGATACCCCTATAATTTAATACAAAAAGCAAGGGAAAGTAACCAGTTATCCTTAAGGATCTCCAACAGTGAAACAAAAGAGGATTTCTCAGGGCAGGTTATCTCTGAGATGGAGAACTCTGACGACAAGCAAGAGGTTCAGGAAGGTGTAGAGAGGTTCATTGAATGGATTAAGTCTAAAAAACTTGAAATCAGGGTTTATCCATCAGCCTCTATTCATGCCAAGGTGTATATAATGACCTTTGGCGAAGGTGATAGAGATAAGGGAAGGGTTATCACTGGTTCCAGTAACTTCACAGAAGCAGGTTTAATAGATAATTTGGAGTTTAATGTAGAACTTAAAAACAGGACAGATTATGAGTTTGCTATCTCAAAATTTAATGAACTTTGGGAAAATTCTGTTGATGTATCACAAGATTATGTGGAAACAGTAAATGCCAATACATGGCTTAATAATACTATCACACCTTATGAACTCTACTTAAAATTCCTTTATGAATATTTTAGAGAGAAAATAAGCAGAGACCAGGATACAATTTCACCAAAATACCTGCCTGAAAACTTTTTAGAGCTTCAATATCAAGAAGAAGCAGTGTTAGACGCAAAGGCAAAACTTGAGGAATATGGAGGGGTATTTTTAGCGGATGTTGTTGGTTTAGGAAAGACATACATCTCTGCGCTATTAGCCCGACAATTAGATGGTAGAAGCTTAATAATAGCCCCGCCTGTTCTTTTAGATAAAGATAATCCTGGCTCATGGACAAATATTTTTTCTGGTTTTCGTGCTACTGCTGATTTTGAGTCCTTGGGTAAGTTAGATAAAATAATCCAGAGAGGAACTGAAAAATACAAAAACATCTTCATTGATGAAGCCCATCGTTTCCGCACTGAAACGAACATCAGTTACGAAATGCTTGCTCAGATCTGCAGGGGGAAAAGGGTTATTCTTGTTTCTGCTACGCCACTTAATAATTCTCCGAAGGATATCTTAAGTCAACTTAAATTATTTCAAAAGGCTCATAACAGCACATTGCCAAACCCAAAGGTTCGTGATTTAGAGAGATATTTTAATCGTCTTCAGGAGAGACTTAAAGACCTTGATCGTTCTGAAGACTATGACGAATACATCAGGATTGTAAAAGAAAATGCAAAAGAAATAAGAGAAGATGTATTAAAGTATTTAATGGTAAGGCGAACAAGAGACGAAATTGTAAACGACTTTGCCGATGACCTTGCAAAGCAGGATTTAAAATTCCCTGAAGTTATAGACCCAAATCAAATATTTTACGAGTTTGACAATAATCTTGATAAAGTATTTACAAAGACTATTGAACTCATCACATCAAAGGAATTTAAGTATTCTCGATATACCCCTCTACTTTATCTAAAGGCTGAAATAAGCCAGCCGGAAGAACTTGCCCAGACAAACATGGGCAAGTTTATGAAGATATTACTTGTTAAGCGTCTTGAAAGCAGCTTCCATGCCTTTAAAAACACACTTGGAAGATTTATTAAGTCATATAAGACATTTATCAGAGAGTATGACAGGGGCTTTGTCTATGTGAGCAAGAAACATATAAACAAGATATTTGAGTTATTAGAAAATGACGAGGAGGAGGCAATTCAACGGCTAGTTGACGAAGACAAGGCGAGAAAATTTACCTCTAAGGGATTTAGAGACGATTTCAGAAAGAATTTAGAAAATGACCTTAAAATCTTATTAGAAGTTAACTTGTTGTGGTCATCTGTAAATTATGACCCAAAGATTGAAAAGTTTATTGATATTCTTTCAAAAGACCAAATTCTTAAACAAAACAAAATAATAGTTTTTACTGAATCAAAAGAGACATCTGATTACCTTGAGAAAAATCTAAAGGCAAGGTTTGGTGACATTGTTCTTGGTTTTTCAGGACAATCAGGCACTGCAACAAGGGGAAAGGTTATAGAAAACTTTGATGCTAACGTCCGTTATCCTAAAGACGATTACAGGATTTTAATTACAACAGAGGTCCTTTCAGAGGGTGTTAACCTCCATCGTTCTAATGTGGTTATTAATTACGATATTCCATGGAATCCTACAAGAGTCATACAGCGGGCAGGAAGAATAAACCGTGTTGATACAAAGTTCGACTGCATTTATACATACAATTTTTTCCCTACAGTCCAGTCAGAGTCTGAAATCGGCCTGAAGGCTGCTGCCGAGGCAAAAATCAATGCCTTCATTGAGATGCTCGGAGCAGACGCCAGACTCCTGACTGATGGGGAGCCAATTAAATCACATGAATTATTTAGCCGTTTAAGCTCTAAAAAGCTGCTTACCGGTGAGGATTCAGAGGAAGATAGTGAACTTAAATATCTAAAGATCATCCGTGAGATAAGAGACAAAGATCCTGATTTATTTGAGAAGATTAAACGACTGCCCAAAAAAGCAAGGACAGCGAAAAAATTTCAGGACTTTGGATACAATAGTGTCATCACCTTTTTCCGTAAGGGGAAACTGAGGAAAATTTTTATTGCGGATAAAAACGGGGTAAATGAATCGGACTTCTTCCAGGCAGCAGAGTTTTTAAAAGCAGAAAAAGATATGCCAAGAGAGACCTTGCCAAAGGATTTCTATGAATATTTGGAGGCAAACAAAAAGGCATTTGAACTTGCAACAATTGATGAAATTCGTCATTTTAAACCTTCAGGTGGAAGAAGCAGCGAAACAAGACTTATGCATCTCATTAAGGCTATCAAGAACGCAAAACAGTTTACCGAGGACGATGAGGGGTTTATCGGGAAAGTTCTGATGCTTATAGAAGAGGGTGGCCTGCCTAAACAGACATCAAAAAATCTTTTAAAGGCAATAAAGGGGGAGACCGACCCATTAAAGATACTCGCAATGCTAAAGAGAGGCATACCAGAAGAGTTCTTTAACCCAAACATATCAGACTCAGCAGCCAATACAACAGGCCCCAGAGAAGTTATTTTATCTGAGTATTTGATATGTTAAAATAAAGGGTATAAAGTAACTACTCAGGTCTCCCCCTTTGGAAAAGGGGGATTAAGGGGGATTTTATTAATTCAACATTCTTCAAATCCCCCCTTGCCCCTTTGCTAAACGGGGGATTATAGGTCTGAGTAGTTACAAAATAGATAGAAAAGGAGGTGAATAAAGTGACAAGACTGGTTGTGGAGACAGACAATGACTGGACAAAAAAGAAGATAAAGGGCGCTATACATTTAGAGATAAAACTCCTCAAAAAGGCAGTTCTGAGAACTCAGCAAAAATTACAAGACTTTGAAGATAAATATGGGAAACTTGATAGAGACTCCCTTTACGGCAAAATTGATGACATGGAGCTTCTGGAATGGGAAGGAGAACTCGAAACCCTGAAAAGATTCCAGGAAAAGTTGAAATCTCTTGAGGAGATAACCTTTGAATATAAATGACTATATCTCGCAATTAGAAACAATCATCAATTCTTTTTCCATAATAGAAAGTTATAATTTAAACATCGATAGAAAATCGGTTGAGATTGCCTTTATCTCTGGAAGAATGGACTTTAGAGATGGAACTATCCTTGATTTCAAGGAATTTATAGAAGACACCGGAAAAGGCATAGAGAAATATAAATACGCTTATAACTACCGTAGGGAGACAAATAATCTTTTCAGGTACGATAATGCTCCAGATCCCAGAGCAAAAGTAATAAAAACATTTCCTAATCATAAACATCTTAAGGATGGAAGTATTATTGAATCTAAGGAGATAGATTTATCTGATGTTCTTAAGGAAATAGAGTGGATGTATATAAAAGATAAGGATAAATGAAAAACCTCATTCAGAAAACTTTTGAAAACGAGTTTAACAATACCAATTTCAAAGAATTCATCACAAACCTCTTCAACGGTTTTGACTTTTCTAAAGAGCACACCCTGAAGCACCAATTTAATAATGCGGAAAGACAGGCGCTTGAGGACCTCACATTCCTTGGCGCTTTCAAAGATGCTGATAGCAGAACCCTTGATATCCTCACCGTTGAACTCAAAAGTGGTAGTAAGGTGGAACGTGCAAGGAGTCTCCAAAGAAATCTCATCGGTAAGTACCTGAAGAACAATCTGAACGATGCTGCCCTTGTTGCCTTCTACTCAAAGGATAATCCTGACTGGAGACTCTCTTTTGTCAAAATCGAGTATCAGTTAACAGATAAAGGTGGCAAAGTTGATATCGGAACCCCACCCAAAAGATATTCCTTC
>CAJVYE010000010.1 GCA_913009285.1 uncultured Nitrospirota bacterium
TCTACCTTTTGGTATCTTTATAAGTCGAATATATGGGGGCCGCTAGCTCAGTTGGTAGAGCAACGCCCTTTTAAGGCGTGGGTCGAAGGTTCGAATCCTTCGCGGCTCACCAAAATTATGAGATCTATACTCTGGACGGCCATAAATTTAGCTTTCTCGCATCTCATCTTCAGGCCATCTTTGACCGATCTTCAATCGCGATTTCCTCAACGTAGCATAACTACGCTTCGGAAATTGCTCAATCAGATCGGCTAAATCTGAGCACGAGAAAACCAAATTTATGGCCGTCCAGAATATAGATTTTAAGATTTTCCCGTCCCCATCGTCTAGCCCGGTCCAGGACACCGCCCTTTCACGGCGGTAGCGGGGGTTCGAATCCCCCTGGGGACGCCAATTAAGGTATACTCAAGTAGGCTATAAATTGGGATTTTCGCATCTCATCCTTGACCACAAAAATATTTAAATATGTCTGTGCCCAAAGCTATTAAAGCGCCTTGCCTGTAGCACTTCTTCGGCGTATTCTAACGATTTCAATTGCATTTTTTGGGATAAATCATTCATGCACCTGAACTAGTTGCTTGGATTTGGCAAACACCCAAGAGAGACCGGCGCCGATCAGGAAGGCATGTTTTTGCTTCACCAGTGGACTGTCCTCAAACACTGTGCCGCTCAGATTGTCATATCTGGCAAACGCACCGAGCCAGAATATAGGAAAGCGTTTGCTCATGGACATTCCCAGGCGTATGCCGCCGTAGCCGGCCTGGGCGTCATAAACAGGTCGCTCGGCGGTGACATATTGTGTATCGACCTCATAATAATAATCATGAAATCGCTCGGTGGCATATAATGCGCCTAGGGCAAAACCCATCTTCCAGCCGCCCCCGGGTCCTGTATCCTTGACGTAGAAATTTAAATGAGGTGCGAACACCCAGCCCGCTGTTTCATAATGGAAGAAATCCGTGGCGATTACAGCACGCAAAGGGAAGTGCAAGGACCAGACGTGCTTGTCCAGTGCATCTCTGCTGAGAAATACTTGCAGCGATGGTCCCACTTCCAAGGTGGGATCGAGATCGGGCATACCGCGGCGCGTGCCGTTGTGCTCGCTATTTACCGGCACGCCGGCGTTGGCACTGATGTCCAGCTTCAAGCGGTCTGATTTGAAAAGATCGCCGCGCACACCCTTCTGGTCCACTTTCAATATTTCACCACGGTACATCAGATAGGGAATGGGAATAAAATAATTGCGTTGCTCATCCGAACCGTTGTAATCGGGCATGTTCAAACTGGCGATACCGATACCGGCCTCCCAAAGAGGCTTCTCATTGGCTTCGCCGGCAGCAACTAGCCCCAATGTAATAAAGATGAAGACAACTCGAAAGAACGACTGCACGTGATGACCCCAATTATACTCTGGACGGCCATAAATTTAGCTTTCTCGCATCTCATCTTCAGGCCATCTTTGACCGATCTTCAATCGCGATTTCCTCAACGTAGCACAACTACGCCTCGGAAATTGCTCAATCAGATAGGCCAAATCTGACCTAAATCTGAGCACGATAAAACCAAATTTATGGCTGTCCAGAGTAGCAGATAGGAAATTCCTTTTTTGATCTGTATAAACATTAACCCAATAATCAGGAAGATCGCAACCTCTTTTTCTAATTTGTCAAGCCAAAGTAGAAGTGTCCTACTTCCATATCTGCGTGGAAGCGGTAGCTTATGGATTCTATGAATCCATAAGGGACGGGTTATCTATTAAACTCCTCTATTGCCTCATTATACAGTTTGTCTTCCATATTTTGATACCTGGGAGAAAAGTGGAATATCTCAAGTCTCTTTACCCCTGCAAGTCTGGCCAGCTCTCCAGCCTGTCTTGCAGTGAGATGGTATCTCTCCTTTGCCCTATTTATCTCCTCTTCTATAAATGCCGCCTCGCAATATAATATGTCACAATCCTGTGCTATATGGATTATTTTTTTAATATTCCCCTCGCTATAGACTGCATCTACCACATAGGCAATCTTTTGCCCCTTTGTAATCATGACAAATTCGTCTTTTAATTCCCCTATTTTGGCCCTCTTGATCCCCTTTTTCATTGGTACCTCAATCATATATTCATCTGATCTCCCTTCCCTTAGGCATCTCTTTAATTCACCCAGCCATGGCCCCACTGGCAGATTTTGTTGAATTAATGCATCCTTGTTTATGTTTATATGAAATTCCTCTGAAAGAGAAAACGCCATGCAGGGTATAAGATGATCAAGAAGGACCCCTTCTATCTTGAGGAGAGGCTCATCTATCAGTATCCCATTAAATGGGATTTCAGATTCATTATCCTTTCTATTAAATTTGTCTTTGCAGATGAATTTAGAGTCCCTGATTCTATCAGGTGAAACCTCTACTACCTCTAAGATAAACGGGTAATCTCCCACCAGATTCCATGTATAAGCTGCAAGTTTACCTTCTATATTGGAGATTATTCCTGGGGGACCAAAGATCCTGAGTCTCTTTTCCCTTCCGAGCAGAAGACGCAAAAGATGATCAAAGCCTATAAAATGATCTATATGGGTATGGGAGACAAAGACATCTGATACCTTGAGGAGCTTTGATGTGGCTATACTCTGGATTTCGCCCAGGTCAAAAAGGATAGCCCTCTTTTCCCTGAAGATCTCTATATAAAGACCAGGATCATCAAAAGGTCCATTGATAAGGTTAGAATGAAAAATTGGCTTCATTCTATAAATAATATGACTTAAGGGAAAAAATTACAAGGAAATTTGGTAAGCGTTCACTTTAACACTGAAATTAGAAATTGGAAATTAGGTAATAGTTCAGCCATAATACGTTACCACGGATATTCCGTGAATATCCGTGGTGAATTATTACGATAACGCAAATTTTCAATTTCTAATTTCCAATTTCAAACCGTGAACGGTTACGAAATTTGTAAAGTGTATTGACTGAGTCTTTTTTGTCAGATAATATGCCTTTATGATGAAAGGGAGATTCTTTGTAGGTACCAGCGGCTGGAGCTATAAACATTGGAAGGGGGTATTTTATCCACAAGAATTAAGCCAGAGTAAATGGCTCAAGTATTACTCTCAGCACTTTGATACAGTAGAGATTAATAATTCCTTTTACCGTTTACCAGAGAAAGAGACATTTGTGGCCTGGAGAAAAGCCACTCCTCCCAATTTTATCTTTGCGGTTAAGGCTAACAGATTTATTACCCATATGAAGAAACTCAGCCAGCCAGACCTCTCCCTTAGCAAATTTTTTGATAATTCATCTGGTCTTAACAAAAAGTTAGGGCCAATCCTGTTTCAGCTTCCTCCATTCTGGAATCTGAATCTGAAGCGCTTCAAGGAATTTGTAGCTGCTCTTAAAAGGCAGAAGATTATCAAGGGTATGAGAATTACCCTTGAGATAAGAAATGCTACATGGCTATCTGAAGATGTCTATTATATATTAAAGAATGCCAATATTTCCCTGTGCTTCTCTGATTGGACCAACCTTAAGGTAGAAGGCCCTGTTACCGCTGACTTTGTCTTTATTCGAAGACATGGTTCATCCGTACTCTATGCCTCAGAATATTCTGATGAAGAGCTAATAAAGGATGCAAAAAGGATAAGAGACTGGTTAAAAAAAGGAATAGATGTCTACATATACTTTAATAACGATGCCTATGGATGGGCCACTAAAAATGCCCGGACGCTATTGGAAATGATAAGGGCTCTATAGTCTACTTTTCACTGATTTAATTTTATCATCAAGCCCGACTTCTTTATCTCTGCGATCGTCTATGATTATTGTAGTCAAAACCCTTTTCATCCCATCTATAAATGGAATTTCATGGAGTTCCCGTGCAATGGAAAATACACGATCTGTTTTCCCCTCAATAATGGTACCCATATCTGTCAACCTGTAGTTGAGATTTTCGCGTTTGCATTTCTTGATAATATCAGTCACATAGGAGCTAAGGCTTGTCGTTGGCGTCCCCACAGGAACAACGCTTATTTGTAGTAAGGCCATAATACCTCCATTAATTTTGGAAAATAAAATTTACTATGCAACCTTCTCTTTAGCTAGCTCCACAAGCCTCTTAAAGGAGGCAGGATCATTTACTGCCATATCTGCTAGTATCTTTCTATCCAGCTCCACTTGGGCATTCTTCAGCCCAGCGATAAATCTACTATATGTCATCCCATCCAGTCTAACTGCTGCATTGATCCTGGCTATCCATAATTTACGGAACTCTCTTTTTCTTGTCCTCCTGTCTCTGTAGGCATATTTTAGAGATCTATCCACAGCCTCCCGGGCTTCACGAAAAAGATTTTTTCTCGTTCCTTTAAACCCTTTGGCCAATTCAAGTATCTTTTTCCTTCTCTTCCTTCTACTTGTACCATTTATTGCCCTTGGCATTCTTTATCCTCCCGTTATTTATAAGGTATTAACCTCTTTACCTTCTTCTCGTCTGCCTTATCTACTAGACCTCTTTTTCTAAGACACCTCTTACGTTTGGTTGTTTTACTCGTAAGGATATGACTCGTATATGCCTTACTTCTACTTATTTTTCCAGAAGCTCTCCTTTTAAACCTTTTTGCCGCTCCTTTATTTGTCTTCATCTTTGGCACGATATACCTCCCACCTTTATTTTATTTCTGTTCAATCTTCTGTTTTTCTGTATGCATATTAGGTATCATGATCATCGTCAGGTTTCGCCCTTCCTTCTTTGGCGGTTGTTCTACACTCCCTATATCCTTTATATCCTCTGCAATCCGTTTCAACATCTTCTCCCCAATATGCTTATGTACGACCTCTCTTCCCCTGAATATTATAGTAATCTTTGCCTTGTCTCCTCCAGTAAGGAATCTTCGCACATGATTTACCTTAAATTGATAATCATGTTCCTCTGTCTTAGGTCTTAGCTTTATCTCTTTAACTTGTATAGTCTTTTGCTTTTTCTTTGCCTCTTGATTCTTTTTGCTTTGTTTATATTTATACTTACCATAGTCTATTATCTTACAAACAGGGGGCTTTTCATTAGGAGCTACCTCCAACAAATCAAGTCCTTTTTCATTGGCCAGTGCCAGTGCTTCAACCGTTGGCATTGCACCTAAATATTTTCCGGTGTCATCGATTACAACAACCTCATCGATCCGAATCATCTTATTAAAACGCAATCTTTTAACTATTTCATATCACCTCCCTCTTAAATTTAGTAATAGTAGAAAGTAGGGAGTAGGCACTAAAAAACTGCTTACTGCATACTCTCTGCTTCAACTCCTTTAGAATCTATCTCTTCCTTCATCATACGGATAAGTTTATCCATTTCCATAGGACCGAGGTCATTACCGCCCCTTTTTCTTACTGATACGGTATTGGATTTTACCTCCCTATCCCCAATGATTAGCATATATGGGATCTTCCTCAATTGTGCCTCACGGATCTTAAATCCAACCTTTTCATTCCTTTCGTCTACTTTTACCCTAAAAGTATGTTTTTTAAGTCCTTCTGCAATCTTGTTTGAATATGCAATCTGGGAGTCAGTTATGGGAAGGAGTATTACCTGAACCGGAGAGAGCCATAAGGGAAAGGCCCCGGCATAGTGTTCAATGAGACAGCCAAAGAATCTCTCCAGTGATCCCATCAGGGCACGGTGTATCATGATAGGCTGGCTAGGTGCGCCATCCTCCCCTATATATGTCACACCAAACTGCTCTGGAAGATTAAAATCTACCTGAATGGTAGAGCACTGCCATGATCTCCCGAGACTATCTTTTATTTTTACATCTATCTTTGGGCCATAAAATACCCCTTCTCCAGGATCTATACTATAGGAGAGTCCTGATTTTTTAATAGCCGATTCTAGTCCAGCGGTGGCCTTCTCCCAGTTTTCAACAGATCCGACATACTTATCAGGACGAGTGCTCAAGTAAACCTCATACTCCTTGAACCCAAAGGATCTAAGCATATAGAGGGTAAAATCAAGAACACGACTAATCTCCTCATTTAATTGATCTAGCCGACAAAATATGTGAGCATCATCTTGGGTAAACCCCCTGACTCTCAAGAGGCCATGCAAAACCCCTGATCGCTCATATCTATATACAGTACCCAGTTCTGCCCACCGTATAGGAAGTTCCCTGTAACTCCTTAAACGGCTCTTATATATCTTTATATGAAATGGACAGTTCATAGGTTTGATTATGTAATCAGTCCCATCTATATCCATTGGAGAAAACATGTTATCACGATAAAAGTCCCAATGTCCACTGGTATGCCAAAGATTGACCTTGGCTATATGCGGGCTATATACAATCTGATAATCATTTTTATAATGTTCATCACGCCAGAAATTTTCTATTACAGCACGTACCATAGCACCGTTAGGATGCCAGTTGATCAACCCAGGCCCGATCTCATCATCCATGCTGAATAGATCTAGATCCTTTCCCAGTCTTCTATGATCACATTTTTTTGCCTCCTCTAGTCTCTTCAGATACTCATCAAGATCCTTTTTTGAAGGAAAAGATGTACCATAGATCCTCTGTAACATCTTATTCTTTTCATCTCCCCGCCAATAAGAGCCGGCAACACTAAGCAACTTAAATGCCTTTACCTTGCCAGTAGATGATAGATGAGGTCCACGGCATAGATCAGTAAAACTCCCTTGTATATAGATAGTAACAGTATCCTCTTTAATCTCGTCTAACAATTCAAGCTTATACTTTTCATCCCTCTCCTTAAATAGATTATATGCTTCTTTTTTGGATATCTCTGAACATGTGAAGGGAAGATCTGCCTTTATAATCTCAGTCATACGAGCCTCTATCCTTTCCAGATCTTCTAGACGGAAGGGTTCATCCCGATCAAAGTCATAATAAAAACCATCCTTTATGGCGGGACCTATCGATATCTTTGTTTCCGGATAGAGCTCCTGAACAGCCTGTGCCATTATATGCGCTGTACTGTGCCTCATTATTTCCAGTCCATCTTCACCAGGCATCTATAATAATAACCTCATATTATCAGAAACCAGAAATCCTCTCATAATTATCTTGGTGATGCCTCTTTTTACCATGAAAAATAGTATTTATTCTTTTGATTATTGTCAAGTATTTCTGTATTATTGAACATATATTAACATGGTTTAAAGGTTATTACCACTTTATTTTATTTTCCTTTGTTCTCTTTTATATGAGGAATAAAAAATAGGTTCTTTCTCAAATCTCCCCTAACACTCCTTTCCTAAAAGGGGAATTTAAAAAGATGGCTTGCAGTAATTCCCCCTTTGGAAAAGGGGGGCAGGGGGATTTATTCAGGGGAGACTTAAGAAGATATTTATCCACTTGAAATGAGAGAGAATCTAAAGAATATGGTTGATTATTCCTTTTTTTGCTTGTATATTGACTGACTATATTAATTAACCAAGAAAGGGGATAAATATGCAATTAGCTATAATAGGTTTAGGACGTATGGGCATGAATATGGCAAGGCGACTTCTAAAGGGAGGTCACGGGGTTATAGCCTACAATCGAACACCAACCAAGACAGAGCAGATTGTAAAGGAGGGCGCTGTAGGGGCCTATTCACTCTTAGAATTGGTCGAAAAGCTTTCTCCACCCAGAGTTATATGGATGATGCTTCCGGCCGGGTCAGCTGTAGATGACCATCTCGGTCAACTTAAGGATATCCTTTCTATAGATGATATCGTCATAGACGGCGGCAATACCTACTATAAAGACGATATTCAGCGAGCCTACCTTCTTGCCAAGAGAGGGATTCAGTTTATGGATGTGGGTGTCAGTGGTGGCATCTGGGGGCTTAAGATAGGGTATTGCCTTATGATTGGTGGAGCGCAAGAGACGTATCAGGCTCTTGAACCCATCTTTAAGACCCTGGCCCCACCTGAGGGTTATCTTTATTGCGGAAACACTGGTGCCGGACATTTTGTAAAGATGGTTCATAATGGTATCGAGTATGGCATGATGCAGGCCTATGGTGAAGGATTTAATATCTTAGAGGCATCTCCATACAGAGAATCCCTAGATTACGCTAAAGTCTCTCATCTTTGGAACCAGGGTAGTGTCATTCGTTCCTGGCTTCTGGAGCTTGCAGAGGTTGCCTTTGCCAAAGATACAAGACTCTCAAATATCCAGGGATACATAGATGACTCAGGTGAAGGGCGGTGGACAGTACAGCAGGCCATTGAGACCGGCGTACCAGCCCCGGTAATCACCCTGTCGTTGTTTCAGAGGTTTCGTTCACGTCAAGAGGAGTCCTTTTCAGATAAGGTAATCGCCTCCTTGCGCAGGGAATTTGGCGGTCACCCTGTAATATCCTCTGAAGAGAAAAAGAAAGACTGATCCCTGCACCCGTGAACTGCTATTGATCAAGAAACCAGAGGACTTGTCCTTTAATAGGAGATACGTGAGCCGCTGGATAAAGTTTGATCGCCCTCTTCGGGTCATCTAAGATCGTACGCACCACATCCCTTTTATCCGGTCCGGATACCAGAAACATCACGCATTTGGCATGATTAATAACAGGAAGGGTTAGTGTTATACGGTATCCTGGTGGTATCCCATTTGGTGTATAAACATCCACCACCCAACGCTGCTTTTCTTCTAAGGAGGCATTACCAGGAAAGAGGGAGGCGGTGTGACCGTCTTTGCCTATTCCCAGCAATACCAGATCAAATACAGGAAATACTTCATCTTCGGATAAAGCCTTACACTTAAGTCCCTTAAGGTGTTGAAAAAAATCATGTAGCCTCTGCTCATAAGCCTTTGCTGTTTCCTCAGGCGTAGCCAAGTCTACCGGTATACGATGAATATTCTCTGTTGGTATCGGTATATGGGAGATCAATGTCTGAAGTGCCATAGCAAAGTTACTGTCAGGATGATCTGCTGGTACCCAACGTTCATCTCCCCAAAAAAGATGAATCTGCCGCCATGGTAGTTTAAGAGATGGTTGGACCAGTTGCTCATACAGTAACCTAGGTGTCTGACCACCTGCCAGGGCAAGTGTAAAACAGCCATATTCCTTTACAGTCTTCTGTATTAGCTTAGAGATATACCCTGCTGCTGCTCGGCTGAGCTCTTCAAGGTTGGAGAATTGATGTGTATCCTGTTTCATGATAGTAAAGTGCTCAAAATCCTTAATGCCGGCTGACGAGGCGGTAGAGGAGGCTGGCTGTAGTTTCCTTAAGATAGCGTAATCGCGTGGAAAACAGGCATCCTTGCCGGTATGAGACCTTTACATCATCCACCGATATTCCCGATAGTTTAATCTCCGGTTTACCCCATAGTTCTAATGCCATACGGTAAGACTTGTTTTTACATAAATCAATTCCCATTACAGCTCCGGCAATAAGATCCACAGCCAGTAGATTTTCTCCTGTCAGAATGACTTCGGTCTTGATAGGAGTGCTCTGTATTTCGTCAAATTCGTTACCCCACACACCATCTACCATGCAGAAATGGCTGGGTACGACCTGATTCATATCAATCATTGCTTTTTTGATAAACGGGTGGTACATGAGTTTCTGTTTGCGTGTAGGAATGAACCCAAAAATATTTTTCAGGCATAAAGTAACACCAGCCAGAGAGTGAGTTTTCATTTTTGCGATATTAATTACGTAATCGTGTTCAAAGACACTGGCATTAAATGGCATTTCTCGTGTATGGTGAGGTCTTGGGATGGGTTTCCATACTAGCTTGGCTGATCGAATATCCTCAAGCTTAACAGTAGGAAACTCCTCAATTAATTGCCGGTATCCGAGCTCATCGAATGCCTTAGTGGTATCGCTGCAGGAATCCCCGATAGTTATTTTAGGACAGTCATGAAGGCGCTCAAGGACCGCCCTGATCAGCCCTATATCTACTGTTAGACCATCCCGGGAAGGGCGACCGCCTGTAAGGTTGGGTTTAATGTAGACCCCTTTCCCCACAATTTTGAAACCCAATGCATCGAGAGCTTCACAAGCTCCGCTATATGGATCATTTGTTTTGGCAAGGTATACAGCTGCATTTTCCATTGTCAAAGGCTACCTTGTCTGTAATGAAAGGTTATCAAATTCTTAACTATAACTAGTTTGAAGGAAAATCAATTCATAGTCAAGTTGAGTATAAATCAAGGTGTCCGCCATTGACGGCAGTCATGGACCAACAGATCAGTGGATTCTGCGGGGCCCCAGGCGCCTGAAGGATAATATGTGAGCGGACAATTCTCAGGTTCTGTTTGCCATGCCTGTAAGACCGGGGTGACCAGAGCCCAGGTCACCTCCACACCGTCATGCCTCCAGAATAGGGTTTGATCACCCAACATACAATCCAAGAGCAAACGTTCATAGGCCTTGGGTAATTCACTACCAAAGATCTCCTGATAATTGAGATCCATTGCCAGGGAAGTCAGACATACCTTTGGACCAGGCTTCTTGACCTGGATGGTCAAGGATATACCTTCCTCTGGTTGTACATGCAAAACCAGGACATTAGGTGCAAGTTCTCTCGGTGAAAGAGGAGCAAACATGGAGTGTGGAACATTCTTGAAGGTAATTGCAATCTCGCTGACCCTGCGTGCCAGGCGCTTGCCAGAGCGTAAGTAGAACGGTACACCTTGCCAGCGCCAGTTGTCTATCATGACCTTTGCTGCCACAAAGGTTTCTACCATCGAATCAGAGGCTACCCCTGGCTCTTGCAGGTAGTCAGGGACTTCCACCCCTTGTACCAGACCTTTTTGATATTGACCACGTACAATCCAATGACTTAAGTCATTTAGTGGGAATGGCCTTATCGTACGCAGCAATTTTACCTTCTCATCCCGTACTCGATCAGCGTCAAACGAGGCAGGCGGCTCCATTGCAACTAGGGCCAGCATTTGCAGCATGTGGTTCTGGAACATATCCCTCAGCAGCCCAGCCTGCTCATAATAACTGGCTCTATATTCCACTCCAAGGGTCTCAGCTACTGTGATTTGAATATGGTCTATATATTGTCGTGTCCAGATCGGCTCAAAGATGGCATTAGCGAACCTAAACATCAGGATATTTTGAACAGTCTCTTTTCCCAGATAATGGTCGATCCGATAGATCTGGTGTTCGCGTAAAACCCGATGGAGCTCGCGGTCCAATGCCATGACACTTTCCAGATCACTGCCTAATGGCTTCTCGATGACTACCCGGACAAAAGATGATCTGTCTTCTGATTCCTTTGTCAATCCGGTTGACCCAAGGTGCTGGATAATAGGAGAGTAGATATTCGGTGGTGTAGCAAGATAAAATAAATGGTTGCCATCGGTTGAATATCTTGAATCTAATTGAATTAGCCGTTCTGATAATAAAGTATATAGATTTGTATCATGATAATCTCCTGAAAGATAGGTGCAGTGTTGGCTGAACTCCTCTTGTTTAGGGTATGGAACATCAGGAGAATCTTTTTTAAGTGTATCGCGAACCTTTATTTGAAACGTTTCATCGGTCATCGGGCTGCGGGCACAGCCTAAAATGTAGAAATTCTCGGACAGGAGTCCTTTTTGAAAGAGACTGAACAACGACGGGATGAGTTTCCTGTGTGCCAGGTCCCCGGACGCACCAAATATCACCACAGCGCAGGGACCTGATTTGTTCACATTACAAAAACCGCCCTGCATGTTAGCCTGGGGTTTTATATCCGTCATCTTTGCGTCTGCCTCATTTAATACTCATTAATAATTTACCACTAAGAACACAGAGTTCACAGAGAAAAATAAAAAGTAAACTCTGTGTTCTCTGTGGCTATAATACCTGAACCTTTGTCTTTTCTAACAAGAGCAAGGCTCGAGCCACAATATTTTCCACAGTAAAGCCGTAATGTTCCAAGACAATAGATCCAGGAGCAGAGGCGCCGTATCGGTCAATACCGATGACATCTCCAGCCTCACCGACCCACTGTGACCATCCGAGTGATGCCCCAGCTTCTATGGCCAGCCGTGGCTTGACATTAGGCAGTAAGACCTGATCACGGTAATCCTGGGACTGCTCATGAAAGAGTTCCCATGATGGCATCGAGACTACTCGTGCCTGAATGTCCTGGTCTGAAAGTCTTTCCCTGGCTGCCAGGGCCAGATGCACCTCTGAACCTGTCGCAATCAAGATAAGGTCAGGATCCTGGTCACTGTCAGCCAGGATATAGGCACCTTTGGTTACACCCCCGGCAATATTGAAATGGGTGTGATCTAAAACCGGTACCTTCTGACGGGCAAGAATGATGGCTACCGGTTTTCGCCCCTCAATAGCAATACGCCAGGCAGCTACAGTCTCTTTGGCATCAGCCGGCCGGATCACAGTCAAGTTGGGGATCGCCCGTAATGAGATCAACTGTTCAATTGGCTGGAGATCGGAAGAGCACACGTCTGAACTCCAGTCACATTCCTTTACCTCGTA